>JANNDZ010000448.1:0-2207 GCA_031378395.1 Pseudanabaena sp. OTE_75_metabat_487_sub | reverse complement strand
GATCTGAACTTACCGCCAATTGTGCGCGAACTTAGTGAAAAGCCGCGTGGACTAGTACTAGTCACTGGTCCAACGGGTTCAGGGAAGACTACCACCTTGGCGGCAATGATTCAAACGATTAACAAAACCCGTGCCGAGCATATTCTCACTGTTGAAGATCCGATTGAGTTTGTCTATGAATCAATAAAAAGCGTTATTCATCAACGTCAAGTTGGGGAAGACACCAAAACCTTTGCTAACGCGCTAAGAGCAGCGCTGCGGGAAGATCCAGATGTAATTCTCGTCGGTGAGATGCGCGATTTAGAAACAATTCAGCTTGCCGTTTCTGCCGCCGAAACAGGACACTTAGTATTTGGGACATTGCATACCAGTTCCGCTTCGCAGACCGTAGATCGCATGGTGGATGTATTCCCGCCAGAGCAGCAAGGTCAAATTCGGGTGCAACTCTCTAACTCTCTAGTCGCAGTATTAAGCCAAACCCTTGTGCAAAGACATAATCCTCAACCTGGGCAATTTGGACGGGTAATGGCTCAGGAAATTATGGTGGTTACGCCCGCCATTGCCAACCTGATTCGTGAAGGTAAAACTGCACAGATGTATGGCTTTATCCAAACAGGTGGTAAAGAATCGATGCAAACCCTTGAATCGGTTTTAGCGAAGTTATATATGGATGGCGATATTACCTTTGAAGCAGCGATGTCTAAAACTTCCCGCCCTGAAGAGTTATTGCGCGTAGTTGGTCCCAACCCAGCCCCAGTAATGAAGCGAAAAGCAACAGGAGATTTGCGATCAGCGGACATGATTAAGTCGCGCTCAATCAGTGGCTAGCAAGATAGTTTTCAACCCATAATTCTTACTAAATGAGGTGCAATAATGGCAAAGTTTAAAGGAAATCTCAAAGATCCGAAAGGCAAGGCTGTTCAGCAGACAATGGTCGCTGTATCACTAAAAGAAGCCCGTGAGACATGGAAGCAGAAAGGCTTCTATGTTCAAGACATCAAAGAAGTGAAAGGCGGTTTTGATTTTGCCGGCTTCACGATGAAAAAGGTGTCGGTCAAGGATTTAGCTTTGTTCTCAAGACAATTAGCAACCTTGGTTAATGCTGGTGTTTCGATGGTTCGTGGTTTGGGCGTTATGTGCGATCAATGCGCAAATCCTAGGCTCAAAATTGCCCTCACCGAAGTTCTTGACGATGTGCAGCAAGGTACTAACTTTTCTGATGCGCTGCGTAAGCATCCAAAGGTATTTGACAAACTGTATTGCGCGATGGTGCAGGCTGGTGAAACTGGTGGTGTACTAGATGATGTTTTGGCACGTCTGGCGACATTGCTGGAAGATTCGGCACGCTTGACTAACCAGATCAAATCGGCGATGACTTATCCGATTGTGGTTTCCTCGATCGCAGTGATTATCTTCTTAGCGATGTGTATTTTCATCATTC
Source organism: Pseudanabaena sp. OTE_75_metabat_487_sub (assembly GCA_031378395.1). Classification (GTDB taxonomy): domain Bacteria; phylum Cyanobacteriota; class Cyanobacteriia; order Pseudanabaenales; family Pseudanabaenaceae; genus Pseudanabaena. The sequence goes on along the minus strand of JANNDZ010000448.1, from coordinate 766 downwards.
CTGTGTTTGATGGTGTATTCAAGAGCTTAGGTGGTGAATTACCAGCATTTACGCAAATATTGGTAAATATCAGTAACTTCCTCAAGAGTGAAAAAATATTTATTATTCCAGCGATCGCCTTTGCGTTGGTCTTTGTCTATAAGCGTGTCTATGCAACTCCTGCTGGTCAACTCTACCTTGATGGCGTTTTCTTGAAGTTGCCTTTATTTGGAGATCTTGTAGTTAAAACTGCGGTAGCAAGGTTTGCACGGACTTTTGGTTCACTCTCTCGTGCTGGTGTGCCAATTTTGGCTTCACTCGAAATTACGGCTGAGACCGCAGGTAATCTGGTGATCTCTAATGCGATCGATTCGGCGCGAAACGCGGTGAGAGAAGGCGGTCAAATTGCTCCTGCGATGGAAAAAACGGAAGTATTTCCCGTCATGGCTTTGCAAATGGTCAGTATAGGTGAAGAAACTGGTGAAATCGACAAGATGCTTATGAAAGTCGCCGACTTTTATGAAAACGAAGTCGAAGAAGCGGTAAAAGCGCTGACAAGTTTAATGGAACCATTAATGATCGTTGTATTAGGCGGTATGGTTGGTTCGATTATCGTTGGGATGTATTTACCGATCTTCTCAATTATGGACAAGATCAAATAGTATAGCCATTGCTATTCATAAAAGCCCGAAATATAAGAGTTGGCGCAAAGCGCCAACTCTTATATTTTGACTATGACTAAAAAGCCCTGCTCCGCAGGGCTTTTTTATAGGAGTGCGATCGCATC
>JANNDZ010000433.1:0-1673 GCA_031378395.1 Pseudanabaena sp. OTE_75_metabat_487_sub | reverse complement strand
AAAAATTCTTGTTTTTTTTATTTCCATAAAAAAAACCGGGGGCCCGCCCTCCGCGCCCCCACGCTCTTTTTGGTGATTGCTATAATTATTGAGACAAGTTTAATCAAAGACATATGCAAACTATCAAGCTCGGTTCCGATGGCCCAACTGTAACAGCCCTAGGTGTAGGAACATGGGCGTGGGGTGACACCATGTTTTGGGCTTATGGTAAAGATTTTGGTGCAGGAGATGTAGCTGAAGCATTTAAAGCTTCTGTTGATGCAGGAGTCACATTTTTTGACACTGCTGAAGTTTACGGATTTGGAGAATCAGAACGCTTGATCGGTCAATTTTGCAAACAAACGTCTCAGCCAGTGCAGATTGCGACCAAGTATTTCCCACTCCCTTGGCGATGGAATCGATCTGCGATCGCAGATGCGCTAACCGCTAGCCTAGAACGTCTGCAAACTCAACAAATTAGCTTATATCAAATTCACTGGCCCCTAGAATTTATACTCAAGACCAAAGACTTTATGGAAGTTCTTGCTGCCGAAGTGAAAAAAGGCAGAATTCAATCGGTGGGAGTGAGCAATTATTCTGCGACTCAGATGTCTCAAGCTCATCAATATCTTGCCGAGAAGGGTATACCTCTAGCGGTGAATCAAGTTCCTTATTCTCTGTTAACTAGACAAATTGAACAGAATGGTGTTCTTGAAAAGGCTCAACAATTGGGTGTGACTATTCTCGCCTACAGTCCACTTGCTCAAGGTTTACTAACTGGTAAATACACCGCAGAAACTGTGAAATCTCTTCAAGGTGCGCGACGCATTGATCCTCGCTTTAGTCCTAAAGGTTTGCAAAAGCTAGAACCTCTATTCTCAACCCTAAAAGACCTCTCTGAAAAATACAATAAGACTCCCGCTCAGATTTCCTTGAATTGGCTAATTTCTCAAGGCAACGTAATTCCTATCCCTGGAGCCAAGAATGCCAATCAAGCTAAACAAAACGCTGGTGCTTTGGGTTGGTCATTAATGCCCGAAGAAGTAGAACTACTTCGACTCAAAAGCAATAAGTAACCTTAAAAACCAGAGTGTGAGTCGCCTGCCACGCGGGCGACTCACACTCTGGTTTTGGGTTTTAATATTTATCGCTTACGAATGGGGATTTGTACTTCGCGACGTTTTAATGGCGAAGGTGTGAATGGTGAGTCATAGAGAAATTCTCTTGGCTCGCCGACGATTTCATACTCTGGATGATTTGCTAACCATTGCTTTAACTTCGCAATATGTTCTGGATAGCTTCCATAGCCGTAAGCTCCTTGTATGCCGAGGCTGACAACTAGCATCGGTGGATGATCTTCTACTTGGATGTCAGAAGATACCTGCTGTGGATTGATTTCATTATTGTTGTACAAGAATGAAACCTTGGCTTTACCTTGTTGTATGGGTTGATCGATAGTAGCGATCGGGTAACGTGCCTCCACAGGAGCCGTCATCGAAATGTTGTTACTACTGATATGGCGAAATAGTGGGTTAAAGGAATTACTGGTGGCTTCGCTAAGGTTGCCTTCATAGGTGTAGGTTCCTGAGCGATAGGCAGGATATTGCTTGACTTCGATCGTGTTGTGAGTCGTAGGGGCTGGAAATCCGACGGGTAGGGGCGCTGACATGGCTTTTTTTACGGCAAAGAATGCA
>JANNDZ010000363.1:0-9905 GCA_031378395.1 Pseudanabaena sp. OTE_75_metabat_487_sub | reverse complement strand
CGATATCATGGTTGAGATTGATATATAAAACGTAATATTTCTCAGCTAAATCGTTCTTCAACGTTAATTCAAATTTATGAGTCAAGCTTCCGCATCCGCCGATGTCCCTAGCATGGGTCGTCGCCAATTTATGAACTTAATTTTAGGGGGGGCTGCGGCAGTAACCACCCTTGGTGCAGCTGTTCCTTTCTTAGCCTATTTTGTACCTCCTTCTCGTGGCGGTACTGGTGGTGGTGTTGCAGCTAAAGATGCACTTGGTAATGATGTGGTTGCTTCGGCTTTCTTAGCTAGTCATCAAGTAGGCGATCGCGTACTAGCTCAAGGACTCAAAGGCGACCCCACTTATATTGTCGTTACTGACAACAAAGAAATTGCTTCCTACGGACTAAACGCAGTTTGTACCCACCTTGGTTGCGTTGTACCTTGGAATGTTGCCGAGAACAAATTTATGTGTCCTTGCCATGGATCTCAGTACAACGCTGAAGGTAAAGTTGTACGTGGTCCTGCGCCACTATCTCTCGCTCTTGCCCATGCCACAGTCTCCGATGATATTGTGCAATTTAGCACATGGACAGAAACTGACTTCCGCACCAATGAAGCGCCTTGGTGGTCTTAAAATAATGGGTTTAGGATAGACGGCGCGAAGCGCCGTCTGTCCTAAATATATCTAAATTGGTCTTTGAAATACATTTGAACTTATACATGAAAAAAGCTTTGTTCCGTGCCAACCGTTTGATTGTGGGAGTCAGTCTATGCATCCTCACAAGTTTAACTTTACTCTTTGGGCTGAATACCGAATCAGCTCTTGCCTATCCTTATTTTGCCCAAGAAGCATACAAAAATCCTCGTGAAGCCACTGGTCGTATCGTTTGTGCTAATTGTCACCTAGCTCAAAAAGGAATCGAGTTAGAACTACCTCAAGCTGTTCTTCCCGACACTGTATTTGAAGCAGTTGTCAAACTCCCTTACGACCACACCAAACAACAAGTAAGTGCTGATGGCAGCAAAACAGGTTTGAATGTTGGTGCAGTTTTAGTATTACCTGAAGGCTTCAAGATTGCCCCTGAAGATCGCTTGTCTGAAGAGCTTAAGGAAAAAGTCAAGGATACCTATTACCAACCCTATAGCGATACTCAAGAAAATATTGTCTTAGTTGGACCAGTATCTGGTGATGATTATTCGGAAATTGTTTTCCCAGTACTTGCTCCCGATCCTGCTAAAGATAAGAACATTCATTTCTTGAAATATTCTGTCCATGCTGGCGGCAATCGTGGACGTGGTCAAGTTTATCCGACTGGCGAAAAGAGCAACAACAACGAATATAACTCTGCGGTTTCTGGTCTAGTTACTCAGATCAGCCCGATCGCACCAAATGAAGATGAAGGTATCTACGGTGGTTATGAAATCTCAATTCAGACTACCGATGGTAGCATTGCCGTTGAGAAAGTTCCTGCTGGTGCGTCACTGGTTGTAGAGCCTGGTAGTGATGTTAGCGTTGGTTCTCCGCTAACTACAAATCCTAATGTCGGTGGTTTTGGTCAGCATGATGGCGAAATCGTCCTTCAAGATCCTCGCCGCATTCAGTGGTTGTTAGCATTTTTCGCTTCTGTAATCGTTACCCAAATTTTGTTGGTACTGAAGAAGAAGCAAGTCGAAAAAGTCCAAGCAGCAGAAATGAATTTCTAAAAGCTCCTTGTTATAACAAACAAAAAGAAGCACCCTTTGGGTGCTTCTTTTTGTTTTTAAATAAATTTACCAAAGCTCTTCAAGATTTAAGACAAATTCAGGTAACACATCCTCGCCAGAGAGAAAATCAGGAGATTTTAAAACTTCCACATGTTGCCCAATCCGATAAATTTCCACTTCTCGATCTTGGCGATTAATCAGCCAGCCCAGCCTTGCGCCATTATCTTGATATTCCTGCATCTTTGCCTGAGTCACTTTGAGACTATCGCTCGGAGACATCAACTCAATTACAAAATCTGGACAAATTGGGGCAAACTTTGCTCTTTGTTCTGGGGTTAAGGCTTCCCAACGTTCTTTTAAAATCCATGAGGCATCGGGAGAGCGATCGCAGCCACTAGGAAGTTTAAAGCCTGTTGATGAGCCAAAAGTGAACCCTAGCTTTGTTTTGCGATTCCAAATTCCCAAATCTGTGGTAATTCCAGCACTACGCATTCCTGTTTCACCACCTTCTGGAGCCATAATCGTCATATCTCCTTGAGCGTTGCGCTCAAACCTAAGGTCGCTATTTTTGCGGCAAAGTTGAAAAAACTGCTCATCGGTGAGATCAATTACAGAATCTAGGCTGATGGTTAAAGCATTCATAGTTACTTAGCAAATTTGGAGCCTGCAATCTTATTTTATACGAAAACAAAAAGCGGCGCATCGCGCCGCTTTTTGTTTTAGATTGTGGAAATTTCTTTTTCTTTTTCGGCTGTAACCTTATCGATATTTTTAACGAACTTATCCGTTAACTTATCTACTTGCTCTTGTTTGCTTTTGGAATCATCTTCAGAAATTTCTTTTGCCTTTTCTAGCTTCCGCAATGAGTCGATCGCATCACGACGCACATTACGCACTGCGACCTTGCCCTCTTCTGCAAGTTTAGAAACCATTTTTACCAACTCCTTACGGCGATCGGTAGTTAATGGCGGAATATTGAGGCGAATACTAATACCGTCATTGTTTGGGGTTAGACCAATATCCGACTCAGAGATTGCCTTCTCAATTGCTCGCATACTACTGCGATCAAAAGGCTGAATCATTAAAGTTGTAGCATCGGGCGAAGAAATATTTGCCAACGCCTTGAGGCTAGTCTCTGCCCCATAATATTCGACTGTAATCCGATCTAATAGCGAAGAATTAGCACGCCCAGTTCGCACACTATTAAAATTGTGCTGGGTCGCTTCTACAGCTTTCTGCATTCGCGCCTCAACATCAGTTAATTTCACAAGAGCCTCCAACATAAGTACCGATCGATTCTCCCATGATGACGCGACGAATGTTACCTGTAACACCGAGATCGAACACAATAATTGGAATACCATTTTCTTTGCATAGAGCAAAGGCGGTTGCATCCATTACTCTTAGATCATTGATCAAAGCATGGTCAAAACTTACAGACTTAAAGCGTTTTGCGTCAGGATTTTTCTTTGGATCACTATCATAAATACCATCGACTTTTGTTGCCTTCAGGATCACTTCTGCATCAATTTCCGCACCACGTAAAGCGGCTGTCGTATCAGTGGTGAAATAAGGATTACCTGAGCCTGCGCCAAAAATAACCACCCGATTATTTTCAAGGTGGCGAATGGCCCGACGGCGGATATATGGTTCAGCGATCTCTTGCATAGCGATCGCTGACATCACTCTTGTCTGAATCGGTTCATCCAGATGTTCAAAAGCATCTTGTAAAGTCAATGCATTCATTACAGTAGCGATCATGCCAATATAATCAGCTGTGGCACGATCCATACCTTTGTCAGCACCATTAATACCGCGAAAAATATTGCCGCCACCAACGACGATCGCTACCTCAGTGCCATCTTTGACAATTTGGGCTACTTGCAAAGCAATATCTTGGACAACTTCAGGATCGATACCAAAACTACGATCGCCCATGAGCGCTTCGCCACTAAGTTTTAGTAAAATGCGTTTATATTTCGGGATTGTAGATACGCTTTTAGTTTCTTTTGCAATTTCTTTTGTAGTTACGTTCATGTTTCATTCCTAACTAATTATTTTCTAGCGCGATCGCTTTTTATGGTTTTCTCTCTCTAGACAAGACGTACCTACATAGCATTACAGTTTCTACGGCAAATGGCTTGATTTTCACAAACCGTTCTACTCAGTTACATACTCTGGATTTCGATCTGCCTCTTGATCGACTGTTTGCAGAGAAGCATTAGTAAAATCAGTACAGTTCAAATTTGCGCCATTTAGATTTGTCCTTAGTAAAAATGCACCTTTAAAATTCGCTTTATAGCAATTGGATTTACTAAGATTTGCTCCATCTAGACAGGCTCGACCTAGCTGAGCATCAACCAGAAATGCGCCATTAAGATCGGCATCTCTTAGATTGGCTTCATTAAGATTGGCATTACTTAGATTTGCTCCACTTAGATCAGCTTTTGCCAATAAGGCATCACTGAGATTGGCTGCATACAAATTTGCATGGGAAAGATCACATGCAGAAAAATTTGCATGGCTAAGATTAGCTTCACTAAAACTTGCCCCACTTAGATTCGCGCCTTCAAGATTAGCTCCATTTAGTTTTGCCCCATCTAAGTTTGCTCCTTTCAAAAATGCTTCTGCAAGATTAGCTCCCTCTAGGTTGGCTCCGACTAGAGACACGCAACTTAAATTGGCTCCAGTCAAGTCAGAGTTGGCGAGACTCACCGCATTGAGATTTGCTCCAGTTAGGTCTGCATCTCTTAGATTCGCTCGTTCCAACCTAGCACCATGCAAATCAGCCTTAATCAGACTAGCACCATTTAGATCCGCATCACAGAGATTTGCGTCACTGAGACTAGCGCGGTATAGGATGGTCGTATTTAGCTTTGCACCATATAAATTTGCTTCATTCAAAGTGGAGCAAGATAGGTTCGCTTCACTTAGATTGGCATTAGCCAGATCGATCGCGGTTAAACCCATGCCACTGAGATTTTCACGATTGAGATCGGTATCACTAAAATCTCGAAAGCCTTGGTTATAGCGATCGGCAAGTTCTCTAGCTTTCATTACTCTTTCACACCATATTGTTACGTGGAACCCTCACCACTAACTCTTCTCCCAAAGGGCGAGAGGAACCAGAGTCTCCCTCGCCCTCTGGGAAAGGGGGCTGGAGGGTGAGGGTCTAAAAACTTTTTATTTGTTTTATTTGTCTGTGGGCAAAATTGCGCCTGTCATATTTGCACCATCCAAATTTGTCCACAACATAAAAGCCCCTCTTAAGTTTGTCCACAACATAAAAGCTCCTTTCAAGTTTGCGCCTGTTAAGCTGGCTCTAGTAAGATTTGCCCGATTGAGATTGGCGCGATTTAAGCTGGCTCCATTTAATACCGCTTCATCTAGATTTGCACCAGTCAAATTAGCTTCATTTAAAATTGCATTATGTAAATTGGTACGGATTAAGTAAGCTCCACGGAGATCCACATTACTTAAATCAGCCCCACTTAAATTCGCACCCATCAAATTTGCACCACTCAAATTTGCGCCACTCAAATTTGCATTAGAAAGATTAACCCCATTCAGGTTCGCGCCACTGAGATTAGATTTCATCAAAAATGCACCCGTCAAATTTGTCCAGCTCAAATCTGCTTCGGTCAGGTTGGCTTCATTCAAATTTGCCCAACTCAGATCAGAACCAACTAAATTAGCTTTTTCTAAGTTTGCGCCCAATAAATTTGCCCAGCCCAAGTTAGCGCGACTAAGTGAACCACCACTCAAATTTGCCTCGACAAGATCAACGGCATTGAGATTTGCTGCATTTAGGATTGCGCCACAAAGATCAACTCCATGCAATTCAGCACCTGTAAGATTTGCTTCCGTCAAATCAACATTCATCAAGCAAGCTTGACTAAGATTGGCTCCACTGAGATTCGCCTTGATCATCAGTGCCCCAGTAAAGTCAGAATCACTGAGATCGGCTCCCAGTAAATTCGACTCAATAAAAAATGCGCCATTCAGTTTAGCTCGGCTGAGATTTGAACCATTCAGACAGGCTCCTGTGAGGGTGGCAAGACTGAGATCGGCGTTAATCAGAGACGCACTAGTTAAATTGGCTGAGTTGAGATTGGCGGCGACTAGATAAGCGTCATTGAGACAGGCTCTTTGTAGGTCGGCACTGATTAAGAAGGCTGAAGTAAGATTTGCTTCAGTCAAATTTGCTTCAACTAGATTGGCTCGGCTGAGATCGGCTCGATGAAGAAATGCACCAGTGAGGTTTGCTTTGGAAAGCATAGAGTCTGCAAGTTTGGCGTTACTAAGATTAACGCGCTTTAGATCTGCTCCCTTGAGGTTGATTCCTTCTAGGCTTGATTTGGTAAGATTTGCTTTGGTAAAGTCGGTAAGATTCACGCCTGCCTCATTTTGATTCGTTGTACTCGTTACAGCTCAAGAAGATTTTTAGACATACCCTTTTAATTAAATTAATCAATTAATTCTGTGGGTGTTCTTCTGTTCTCCTTGATTTAGCTTGACAAGATGGCTGCGTCTCAACATTTTTAACGATCTGGATTTGCGAATAAAGCTTCGCTACTCCCGATCTCCCCAATTTGTCTGAGACAAATTGAAAATCTCAATAAATTGCTATAACAAATAGAATACATGAGGAAAATGAAGATGCGATCGCCTTGCAATATTTGGCTTAGATACTCAAGTTTTGATTAAAGTTTTGATAACGAATGACAAATACAGATTTACAAACAGATTTACAAGAAGTTATTCAGCCTGCCTTAGATCGGTTTTTAGGTAAGGTTTATTTAGTTGGTGCAGGACCTGGTGATGCAGGATTGATGACACTTAAGGGCAAAGCATTACTGGAAACATGTGATGTGGTGCTTTACGATGCTTTGGTTAGTGATGAAATCCTTGCCATGATTAATCCGATCGCCGAAAAAATTCACGCAGGTAAGCGGCGAGGCAATCATTCGCTATTGCAAGAGGAGACTACGCAGCTATTGATCGAGAAGGCGCAAAATCATGCGATCGTGGTGCGCTTGAAGGGGGGTGATCCGTTTATCTTTGGGCGTGGTGGTGAAGAGATGGCAGATTTGCGATCTGCTGGGATTGCGGTTGAGGTTGTTCCAGGAATTACTTCAGGGATTGCGGCTCCAGCCTATGCAGGAATTCCGCTGACTCATCGTGATTTTAGTTCGTCGGTAATTTTTGTGACTGGGCATGAGTCGGCTGGGAAATATCGCCCACAGATCAATTGGACAGCGATCGCTCAAGCCGCCGAAACGATTGTGGTATACATGGGATTACATAATTTAAGTGAAATTGTCCCTAAATTAATTGCGGCGGGCTTGTTTGAATCTACACCTGTAGCTTTAATCCGCCAAGGAACACGCGCCGATCAGTCAGAATTAATTGGCTGTTTGGGTAATATTGTTAAACTTGTGCAAGAAAGTAACTTTGCCCCACCTGCGATCGCAGTCATTGGTAATATTGTAAACTTTCGAGATGTCTAACATAGGTGGCTCTTCAAAAGGCTCACTAATTCTCAATATATGGAAAAAAGCTAATGAATATAAGTGAAGTGAGTATTCCTACGGAAATCGAGAATAATAACCATCGACTAGAAGTTCAAATACAGGACATTTTAGAAGCGATCGCTGCTACTGAGTCATTTGTATCAGGGATAGATTTTATGCAGTTTAGTTGCGATCAAAAAACAATTTTTGCTGTAGAAAGGGCGATCGGGCTCATCGGTGCAACTGCGAAGCGTTTGCCGATTAGTTTTATGGATCAGTATCCCGAAATTAATTGGCGACGTTTGACTAGTGTTGGTGATAGCTTGATGTTTGGATATTTAGAAGTGGATCTCAATACTTTATGGGAGTTGATCCAGCAAGATGTGCCGTTTATTAAAGAGCTAATGCAAAAGGCGATCGCCAATTTATAGAGCAAGGTCTAATTGTCGAAATAACCGCCATAACTCGATGGAGTCACCACCCTAAGTCCCGACTCTGCATTGATATATAATTGATGTAACTATTTACAAATCTTAAAGATTACTTGAAAGAAAATTTATGAGTGAAGTTAATAATCCTCTCCTGATCGGCAAAGGGTTACCACCATTTCCAGATATTAAGCCCGAACAGGTCATTCCTGCAATTACCCAATTGCTCGAAGAAACTAGCAAGGGATTGACAGAGCTGGAAGCCAATCTTCAGCCGACATGGACAGGTTTAGTCGAGCCACTTGAACGTTTGACTGAGCGAATTGGTTGGGGCTGGGGTGCGATCGAGCATTTACTCAGTGTCAAAAACAGTGCCGAATTGCGCGAAGCCCATAAGGTCGTGCAACCTAAGGTAATTGAATTCTTCAATCGCTTTAGCCAGAGCCAGCCAGTTTATAAAGCCTATAAAGCAATTTATGGATCATCGGAGTGGGATAACCTTGACCCAGCTCAAAAACGGATTGTCGAAGCTGCGATTCGGGATGCCGAGTTATCAGGTGTTGGATTAGAAGGTGAATTGAAAGAGAAGTTCAACGCGATCCAAATGGAACTCGCCGAACTTTCCACTAACTTCTCAAATCATGTGCTTGATGCCACTAAAGCCTTTAGCATGACTTTGACTCTGCCCGAAGAAATCGAAGGTTTACCACCAAGCCTCTTAGGTCAAGCCGCCCAAGCTGCTCGTCTGGACGGTGATGATAAAGCCACACCTGAAAAGGGACCTTGGTGCATTACCCTTGACTATCCTAGTTATGTTCCATTCATGCAGCATAGCTGCCGCCGAGATCTACGCGAGAAACTCTATCGTGCCTTTGTCAGCCGTGCCGCCAGTGGTGAGTTTGACAACTCTCCACTAATCGATCGCATTCTGGAATTGCGTAAGCAAAAGGCAGAACTGCTTGGATATCCGACCTATGCAGAACTCAGTCTTGCTCGAAAAATGGCTCCCAATGTTGGAGCCGTTGAGAAATTACTAGAGGAATTACGTCAGTCTAGTTATACTGCCGCAGTAGCAGAGTATGCAGAACTAAAGGAATTTGCGAAGGCTCAAGGCTCATCGACCTTAGGTGATCTTAAGCATTGGGATACTTCCTATTGGGCGGAACGTCAACGCGAAACGAAGTTCAATTTTACCGTGGAAGAGTTGCGTCCCTATTTCCCTCTTCCTCAAGTTTTGGAAGGATTGTTTGCCCTTGTAAAGCGGTTGTTTGGGGTGACGGTAGTTGCGGCGGACGGCAAAGCGCCAATCTGGCATGAGACTGTCCGTTTCTTTGAAATTCAAAACGAACAAAATCAAGCGATCGCCTATTTTTATCTCGATCCCTATAGTCGTCCTGCGGAAAAGCGTGGCGGTGCGTGGATGAATGATTGCATCGGACGCGCCAAAGTAATCGAAGATGGTCAGCCCATTACTCGTTTACCCGTTGCCTATCTAATTTGCAACCAGTCTCCTCCCGTTGATGGTAAACCTAGCCTGATGACCTTTGGGGAAGTAGAAACTCTTTTCCATGAATTTGGACATGGCTTGCAGCATATGCTGACCAAGGTTGATTATTCAGGTGCTTCAGGTATTAACAATGTTGAATGGGATGCGGTGGAACTTCCTAGCCAGTTCATGGAAAACTGGTGCTACGATCGCGCTACTTTGTTCGGCATGGCGAAACACTATGAAACAGGCGAAACCCTGCCCGAATCCTATTATCAAAAGCTGATCGATTCCAAAAACTACATGAGTGGTTCAGGCATGTTGCGTCAGTTACATTTCAGCCTCGTGGATATCGAACTGCATCATCGTTATCAAAATGGTGGCTCCGAAACTCCAATGCAATTGCGATCGCGTCTTGCGGAAACCACAATGGTAATTCCACCCTTGCCTGAAGATAACTTCCTTTGTTCTTTTGGTCATATCTTCTCAGGAGGATATGCCGCAGGTTACTACAGCTACAAGTGGGCCGAAGTCCTCAGCGCGGATGCCTTTGCTGCCTTTGAGGAAGTGGGGCTCGAAAATGATGAGGCGATCGCTTCAACTGGTAGGCTCTATCGCGATACGGTGCTTGCCCTCGGTGGTAGCAAACATCCCATGGAAGTCTTTAAAACCTTCCGAGGACGTGAGCCAAGTACAGTTCCTTTGTTGCGTCATAGCGGTTTGACCAAGGTATAAAAAACGAAGAGTCAATGGATAAATCACCTCTTCATTTCATGTTTGTCTGAGATATCT
>JANNDZ010000351.1:0-5997 GCA_031378395.1 Pseudanabaena sp. OTE_75_metabat_487_sub | reverse complement strand
CCGTCGCTGCGTTGATTGCGATCGCTTTACTACTTTCGATTTTGATCCCATCGGAATCCATCGTGATTTTGTTGCCATTTTGGTCTTCCAATTTGATCGCTTTGTCCTCCTCACTTAAGCTAAATTTATTACCTGCTGGTGTTTCCAACTGGATTACTTTCTTCTCATCATCAAAAAAAAGTTTCATCTTCGAGCGGCTTTGATACATTTTTTGATGATTGTCATCTGAGCCTTCTAGCGGCGCAGCATTGGCACTGCTATGCAGCATCCCCAAAATCAACGCTTGCCGAGGATCGTCATTTAAAAAGCCCAAAATCACCTCGTCGCCAATTTCGGGACGAAAGAAAAATCCGCGCTCATTACCTGCATCAATTGCCGCTACCCGCGCCCAAGTTCCATCCTCATCAGGATTGACCAATGGCATCTTTACGCGCACACGATGTTCGCCATCTGGGTCTTCATTGCTAACCACCACGCCAATCTGCAAGCCATGGACTGCGGGTAAAAGCGCTGATGCTGGCGCGGTCGTAAGAGAATTATGTTCTTCTGCAAACCATTTGTCCACATTGCCAAATTGGATATGAGTTTTCCATCCCTGCACCAAATCGAAATCTTGGCGAACTCCCGTCACAAACACTTTGCCATTGTAGCGATCGCCAACACCACTCAAAGTAACCATATCGCCGACATTGACGGTCGCTATACCTTCGCATTTGATCCTCCCACTGACTTTGCTCATTTGCGACTTTAGCCAATGGGAATCAGCCCAAGCTTGAGCTTCATTTTCGCTGATTGATATATGTTGCAGTCGATAGTAGTCCAATCCGATCGCATCCGCTAGATTGTTGCTACTCAAATTCCCTTGTCCGCTAACTTTGGGGTCTTTCGCCTCCTTCTCCAATACAGTTTGTTGCGCTGCATCCCAAGTCAGGCTTTTGACGGCGCTATATTGCAGACGCGCATCGATTTCCGCATCTAACTCCAAAATCGTCGCCCCAAACTGAAGTGTACAGACTGGGTTAGCACTAAAAGTCGGCGCTTTGATCGTAATGCGATCGCTATTTGTAATCACCAGTTTGCCATTTGCTTCAGCCCTTGTCAGTAAAAAATCCCAATCACTGCTGTCATACTGCACCTGCTGCTTATGGACGACAGATGTACTTTCCACATCAGCATCAACGCTCATATTTCGGCATAAGGTACTGATAATTTCGCTGTCAGCTTTATCAAAAAAGTAAGCATTCTTCCGCCCGACCGTGAGCTTTACGGCTTTATGGCGAGATTCCACGATTAATTGAGGAGCGGTATGATCGCGTATTTTTAATTGCTGACGCATCACAATTCCTTTAAATAAGGAGATGGGATCTTGGGTAGATCCAGCGAGGATTTCGACGCGGCTCCCTGGAATGAATAAATCGGTATTACTCAAAGGGAAATCGCTAGCCGCAGCCGATCCATCTAAATAAATTAAACGGGCGATCGCAATTTTATTGACAGCCTTAATCACATACACACCCAATAGCTGATGCTCGCGCAATACAGCTGTGTCATTCACTTTGACGATGAATTCACGATGTTCGGCAGGAATTGGCAAAGTTCTATCGTCTGACATCGCTACTTCTCCAACGGGGGAAAGAAAAGTTTACTGCCAACATTGAGGCGGCGGAAGTTGTCGATTTGATTGACGCGAGCAACTTCCAAGTAATAATTGGGATCGCCATAAATGCGATCGCACAAACTTGGCAGTGTATCACCCGCCTTGACCAGATATAAGTGGGCGAGATCGGGCGATTCATTTTGGGCGATCGCTTGACTAGTTTTATCATCCGAATTGTCAGTAAAAACAGCCGTAATCACAGCGCGTAACGGAATGCCGTCGGGCTTAAACAGCTTATATGCGATCGAGGCACTTTTGAGTACACAGCGCTTTACTTGCAAAGTTCCCCACATCACTTTTAGATAACTCGTGCGATGGATTTTGCCGCTATAACCCGTGACCAGTTGAAACTCATTTATTTTTGCTTGAACATCAATAGGCTTACCATTAACGAGCTTGCCATCAGCACCCGTGCCATCAATAAAAAATATCAGCGACAAGTCTCCAGGCTTGGCTTTTTTGAAATTCATCCGACTGCTGGTAGTACCATGTCCACTAGCGCTGTCATATTCTATTTCATAGGATAAAGTGATCTCATTGGGATTGACCTGAGCTTCAAATGTTCCTGATGGGACTGGATCTGAATAGTCAGCATTTTTATAAGATAGAATCTTTAGCTTCTCTAGCGTGCCTTTGGTACTCATAGTTTAGCGCTCTTCTTTTTGCTTAAGAATGTCCAGAACTCTCTCCACACATTCATTGACAATCGTTTGTTTGTCGGCAGTAGCATCGGGTGCAGAGGCTGCACCGCCTGACGCTTGGTTTGAGACTTCTACAGAAATGACAACTTCATCAACAACTATTGGCATGATTTATGACTTGACTAGGGTGAAATATTGATAGAACAACTGGATGCTTTCGATGACCACAGCATTATTGGAAGCACTGAGATCGCTGACCGCCCATTTAGTGGGATAAGCTTTGACCACGTTCCATGTCAGCAAGGGCTGATGGTTTTCATTTAAGAGTTTGATGAAGATATCTTTGGGTTTGATTTGATAATCTTCTAGACATTCACGAATCCAAGTTAAGATCTCGGATTTAACTAGCAATCCGCGTTTCAAAACTAACTCTGGGTATTTAGTGCGAGTGGGGTATTTCTGGATAAATCGGTTCTCGCCACCTTCGGCGATTTCTTCAGTACCCATTTCTACCGATAGCCCACTAACATCTGTAAAGCAAACGTCACTGGCGTTGACAAGCCCTTGAACTTCAACTTTAAAATGAAACCCGACTGGTGGATAATAGTTTTTCTCCATCAGAGATTCTCTACGACTAGTCCTTCATGGGCAATTTCAATCGACTCGATTGCAACTTCGTTGCCCATCGCTTTCAACTGTGGTCCTTCCAATTTCACGGGAAAAGCCCTGGTGACTTTCCAACTCATGACAGGTTCATGCTTTTCGTTCAACAGGCTGATCGTAAGATCTTTTCTGTCTACTAGGCTCAGCTTCATGCTGCTATTCAGCCACACAAAGAATTTGTTGTCACTTTTCATGATGCCGCGCTTGAGTGTGATGTTGTTAAACTTCCGCAAACCTGGCATCTTGATCGAAGAATACTCAGGAAAATCACCCGACCGATATTCGATCGCTTGATTCTCTTGGGTCAGTCCCGCCACTTCAGTAAAGCCAAGCTTTTCTCCACCGAAGTCAACACTAAAATGAAAAACTGGTAAAGGATATAGTTTGTCAGCCATGATGCTTATCTCTTTTGAATTTGGGTTAGTTACCGATTAATCGTCAGACGATAATCAAGAAGTTTGTAATTTGTGAGAAAACTTGAGAATGATAAACTCCGCAGGACGGACAACTGCCATCCCAATTTCCACATTCATCCGACCTTCAAGAATATCGATCGCAGTCATCGTAATTCCCAGACCACATTTGACAAAAAAGGCTTCTTTGGGAGTCGCACCTGCTAGCGCACCTTCGCGCCATTTTTGAGTGAGGTAGTTCTCGATCATGCCGCGCACTTTCACCCAAGTATTTGCATCATTCGGCTCGAACACCGCCCAGTAAGTCGATTTCTTCACCGATTCTTCGACCACGCTAAAGAACCGCCGCACAGGAACGTAGCGCCATTCATTGTCGTTACCCGCCAATGTCCGCGCTCCCCATACCAGCGTGCCTTTACCCATAAAAGCCCGAATTGCATTGATCGATTTACCCGTGGTCGGATCGACATTGAGTTCATCTTGGTTGGCATTATTCAGCTTTAATACAGGCTCTACTACCGTATTGATGCTCACGTTGGCAGGAGCCTTCCAAACGCCCCGTGTCGAATCAGTCGCTGCATAAATTCCAGCAATTGCGCTACTAGATGGCAGGGTCACAAATAGTTCAGTTAATTGCTTCTTAATATTGTTGTAATTCACCGTGTTGTATTGAGCATTCACTGGATCATTAATGTTAGCGAGGGTCAACCCATCGAGAGGACCAGCGGTTGTGTCAGCATCACTTTCATCAGGCTGAGAAAGGGATACGGTAGTATCACTATACTGATAATTTAAACCAGATCGTATAAATGGATAATAAGCAGCTCCATATTTAAGGTTACTGTTGCCAAGCAACCCACGATAGGTATTGATGTCTGAGGAGACATACTTCGCTTTCCCACGAGTTACATCTAGAATGACAAATCGATCTTTGAGATATTCACATTGCAACAACGCCGCTTGCATCAGATTTCCGTAGTTTATGCCAGTAGTTCCGTCATCTAAAAGTATTGCGTCTGGAATGACAATCAAAGTAGGCTCATCTTCGCTCGCAATAGCCTCTAAACCTCCACGCAAGCCAGTAGGTGTAGTTGCATCTCCAAGGGCGACTGGAGTGGCTGTGTCACCTACTGAGACGATGTAGCACTTTCCTCCACCATTCTCGAAAAACATCCGAATGCCATAGTACAGGTAGTGCGTCAGCGTTGGTGGCGCAATTGATAAGATTGGGTATATCCCACTGTTTTCTCTAGTTTCAGAAATTGTAACTGTGATCGTTTCATTTTTGGCTTTACCAAATAGTTGCTCGTATTCAAGAAGAGAACTAATTTTGGTTGGTTGGTAGCGGAGTTTGGCTGGACTTAGCTGTGTATAGCCAATAAAAGCGGGGATCGCTGTTTCTACTTCTGCTACTGACGGGGGGAAGACGGAAATTTCTTCGATGTATACGTCTGGAGTTTTATAAGTTGGCATCGATTTGAACCTCTATGGTTTGGGTTTAGAAAGTTGCACGATTAGATTGGCGGTTGGGCGATCGGGACGCGGTTGTGGTAAATGAGAAATCAATGTAGTCCCGTTTTTGTGTAACTCAATTTTCTGTCGAGCCTTTTCTTGGCGTTTTACAGCATTAATCGGCGAACTAAATAGGACAATGTTTGCATCACTATCACCTAGCTGACTGGACGGAATATCCTTCTCA
The DNA here is from genome assembly GCA_031378395.1 of Pseudanabaena sp. OTE_75_metabat_487_sub. Lineage (GTDB taxonomy): Bacteria > Cyanobacteriota > Cyanobacteriia > Pseudanabaenales > Pseudanabaenaceae > Pseudanabaena. The sequence goes on along the minus strand of JANNDZ010000351.1, from coordinate 924 downwards.
GTAAAGGTATTAGGCAGAAATTTGGTAAAGCTAATCAGCGATTCTCCTTTATCGACAATAGACAATTGCGCAATGTCCGCATCAGAGTAATTCTGACCGATTACATAGTATTTCAGCGTCTCTTGCTTGGCTGTAAAGGCGATCTCAAATTCAGGATGTTTAAATTCAGGAGGTGGAACAGCAGGTGGAATTGCAGGAGGAGGAGGGGGATAGAAACTATTTGCGATCGCAATCTCGATCACACCAAAGAGATTTTGTTGCTGTAGTTCGGGATCGAAGTAACAATCAGTCGTTTCTACATTGCCAGAACCAGACTCTTCAATGCGATAGAGACCTACAGCTTGATTTGTCCGCTTAAAGTCATAAGAAACAGTTTTGCGATCGTTATCAACATTATCGGTTTGCAGAACCTGACCATTGCTATCTTTGAGCGTAATGGTTACAGGTCTCGTGGGCTGCTTCAGTTCGTAGCTGAACAGATTCCCTACAAAAGTAATTGCTTGAGCCGCATCTAGTGCGTCAGGATTAGCAATATTTGTGTAGAGCGAGTGAGGCAACTTGAAATTGCTCAAGTCGGTAAAATTGCTGAAGAAAGGATTGAGCAGTTTTAGACCGAATCGAAGCGTCTTTCCAGCGAGAGAAACAACAGCCTGACGAGTTTCATCTTGTTGAAACAAAACATACAATTTGTCTTCGTATATTTTGGCTATCAGTTTACCGTTCTTGAGTAATTGGTTACTGTCAGCAGGAATAACAAAACTGAAATCTTTACAGGTCTGACCAGTATAGTATTCATGAACTATACTGATCGTGAACAATGGCTGGAACTGCATGGTCGTTTAGAGTCTTATAGACTCGACGATATTAACCAGACAATCGACTGAACTTATGATGAATCATCATACTCAATTACAGCGTTATTGG
>JANNDZ010000346.1:0-4970 GCA_031378395.1 Pseudanabaena sp. OTE_75_metabat_487_sub | reverse complement strand
AAAAAGAGGGAGCGCTGAGCGCTCCCTCTTTTTTATTCTTATGTTCCTTCTGTCCAAGAATTGAGGTAATGAACTTGCTCAGGAGTAAGTGTATCAATGGTGATGCCCATTGCTTGTAGCTTCAAGCGAGCAATCTCTTGATCGATATCCTTAGGAATTGGCACAACACCCGCAGGCAAATTGCCCTTGTTCTTAACTAGGAATTCGCAAGCAAGCGCTTGGTTAGCAAAACTCATATCCATAACGCTAGCAGGATGCCCTTCAGCAGCAGCAAGGTTAACTAGGCGACCTTCACCGATGACGATGATCGATTTGCCAGTTTTGAGTTGGTACTCTTGGGTAAAGTTGCGAACAAAGCTAGCAGATTCGCTGAGAGCGTTGAGGGAAACAAGGTCAATTTCTAAATCAAAGTGACCAGAGTTAGCGACGATCGCACCATCTTTCATGGTTTCAAAATGTTCGCGACGGATGACGTGCTTGTTGCCAGTAACGGTGATAAAGATATCGCCGATTTTAGCTGCTTCGTCCATGGTCATAACGCTAAAGCCATCCATTGCGGCTTCGATCGCAGCAACAGGATTGATTTCCGTAACAACTACATTTGCACCCATGCCGCGTGCACGTAGGGCTACACCCTTGCCACACCAGCCATAGCCAGCTACAACAATTACTTTGCCAGCCAACAAGATGTTGGTAGCGCGGATGATCCCGTCGAGGGTAGATTGGCCAGTACCGTAGCGATTATCAAAGAAATGCTTGGTTTCTGCGTCGTTAACTGCGATCGCAGGGAAAGTCAGTTTGCCGTCACGGAACATGGCATTGAGGCGAACTAAACCTGTGGTGGTTTCCTCAGTAGTACCGATGATTTCGGAAACTTGATCAGCATGATGCAATACCAAAGTTGTGGTTACGTCGCTTCCGTCATCGACAATTATGTGGGGACGGTGAGCAAGCGCCATTTCGACGTGGCGATGGTATGTAGCGTTATCTTCGCCTTTGATGGCAAACACAGAAATCCCGTGATCATAAACCAAGGAGGCGGCGACATCGTCTTGGGTGGAGAGTGGATTGCTAGCAATCAAAACTGCATCTGCTCCAGCGGCTTTAAGCGCGATCGCTAGGTTAGCAGTTTCAGTGGTGACGTGGCAGCAAGCGGCGATGCGGATACCTGCAAGGGGCTTCTCAGCAGCAAAGCGATCTCGGATTTGACGCAATACGGGCATTTCGCGGCTAGCCCATTCGATGCGTTGTTTGCCTAGAGGTGCAAGAGTAATATCTTTAATCTCGTGCTTAACGGTCACGGTTTCGGGCGCAATGGTAATGGTCATGTATGAGGTTAAATTTTTACAAAATTTAACCTCATTATATGCCAAGCAAACTAATTATACCAATTCACAAAAGTGTGGCGACACTTTTGTGAATTGAAAAGCAGACCCAGCAAGGGTTTTAAGAACATAAAATGGCTACGCAATTTTATGTTCTTGTGTTGTTGGGGACTTAAGGCGCTTAAGCGCCTTGTCTGTCAGGATTTAAGACTAGCCTTTTAAAGCGAAAATCCTGTTGATCACATCTTCGACAACGCGATCGGGGGTTGATGCACCCGAAGTCACGCCGACTTTGATTTTGCCTGTGGGTAGCCAATTTGTGGATTGCTTGATCGCCTTACCTAGTGGCTTATGTTCGATCGCCTCAGCCGAGAGAATACGATATACATCATCAATGTGATAGGAAGGAAGATTGCGCTCGATCGCAATTTCTTGTAAATGAGTTGTATTAGATGAATTGTACCCACCGATGACAATCATCAAATCGAGATCCTCTTCCACAATCTCAAACATCGCATCTTGGCGTTCTTGAGTCGCATCACAAATTGTATTAAAAGCAAGAAAATGCTCATTGAGATTTTCCACGCCATATTTTTGCATCATCGTTTTTTCAAACAATTTACCGATCGCTTCGGTTTCGCCCTTGAGCATGGTGGTTTGATTTGCCACACCAATTCTTATTAAATCGCAGTCAGGATCGAAACCTTCTGACATAGCTTTACTAAATTTTGCGAGAAACTCTTGGCGATCGCCACCGTTGAGCATGTAATTAGCCACATACTCAGCTTCTTTCATGTTCAATACGACTAGATAGCACTTGGCATAGGAACTGGTCGCGATCGTCTCTTCATGGTTGTATTTGCCATGAACAATGGAAGTAAAGTCGGCTTTTTTATGCTTCTCAACCCGATTCCATACTTTGGATACCCAAGGACAAGTTGTATCGACAATCTTGCTACCGAGGCGATCAAATAATTGAGTTTCCTGCACACTTGCGCCAAAAGCTGGCAGAATCACCACATCACCCTGTCCAATCTCGGAAAAATCCTTAGTCCCATCTTCCGAAACTGGCACAAATTGAACTTCCATTTCCTTGAGTTTGGCATTAACAGAAGGATTATGAATGATTTCATTAGTGATCCAAATTTTCTCATTGGGGAACTGTGTGCGCGTTTCGTATGCCATCGCCACTGCTCTTTCTACACCCCAACAAAAGCCAAAGGATTTTGCCAAATAAATCGTTACATCACCTTGCGTGTACACATAATCATGCTCGCGAATAGTTTGGATCAAATCACTATGATATTGCGATCGCATGGTTGACTCGGCTTCTTCACCATGTCCAAAGCTTTGCCGAAAATAATTAGGGGACTTGTGCAAAGCCCTCCGCATCGCTTGAGTGTCGAGGGTGTTGTCCATGCGCGTAGAAAACCTAGGTAATTGTGCTGAAAGTATTATATAGCAATCGCTACCCAGTTTTGATTAGCTCTTGCACCCAAAACACTGCCGTGGCGCTGAGAATTGCGATCGCCCATTCAACCGCATTTAAAGGAACCGTTGCCATCAGATCGCCAAACCAAGGGACTTGCACAAAGGCAATTTGACAGATGGTGACGAAGAAGATACTGAGCATCAAAGGAAAGTTGTTTAGTATGCTGTGGCGAGCGATCGCACAGGCATGGAAAATTTGACTGAACCCAAGAGTAACAAATGCCATTGATCGCGCTTGGGAAAACATCGAGACTTGACCTTGATATTTTAGCCAGAAAACTACAGAAATAGCCGTGATCGTCGCAGTAACAGCTAGCAAAATGCGAAGGTAATTACTAGAACGCAACATAGTTTGAAAGCGATGTGCTGGTTGATTTAGGAGGCTCTCATGAGTTGGTTCTAGAACTAAAGGAAAAGCGACAATAGGTGTAGCGATCGCTCCAACCCAAATTATCTGTAATGGTGGCATTGAGAATCCTGCGGCCGTATCCATCAGGGTTAGGACTGCTAAGGTAAAAGCACTAGTGGCTGTGAGCATTGCTGTACGTTGCAACCGATCAAATGTGGCTCTTCCTTCGAGTATGGCGGTCGGTAAATAGTGGAAGTCTTCTTTTGGTAAGATTATCCCTGAACTGTCTTGCAATTCTTTGCGACAGGTGCGATCGCAGATCCCTACATCGGCTGCTCTCAACAAGAAAATATCTTCAATATCATTCCCTATTACAGCAACTGCATTTAAAGATTTTCGGTTAGATTTTTGTCGACCATCTTGCCATTGACGAATCTTCTCTTGAGGAGCATCAAAGTAGCTATGGGTTTCAATGCCAATTACTTCACTAAAAGCTGCCGCGTCGTCTTCTGAAGCTCTGATGAGTCCTTGCCATTCAATACCAGCCTGACTCAAATTATCAAAGCTGAATACTACATCCGACTCGACAATTGGCACAATCGTTGTCACTCTAGCGATCGCATCTAAGACAGAAGGAAATCTTGCCCATATTCGCTGTTTAGCAAGATCGCGCATTCCAAATAATTGTACCTGAGTAGCTATGCGCAACAAATTTTGAGGATAGGTGCTAACAATCAAGGCAGCCGCAGTCATCGCATTGATCGTAATTCCGCGTTGCCAAGCAAAGCCGACCGCTGTAGTCGTCACGAGCAGCAGCAGCCCAATCCAGACCTGACGCAGTTGACGCAATTCAGAATGAATAACTGAAAATGGCTTTTCCTTTACTAGAGCCGACTGTTCTTGGGTGAAACGACTTGTGGCAATCACAATCCCCTTAGCGCTTCCTGCGGAAATTTCTGTTCCCGCATAGATCATGTTGCTGCATTCAAGAGGGGGCGTGTTCTCCTCAAAGGTAAGATCGGCTCGCTTAGCACAAATTGCTTCACCACCTAAATTGGTTTGATTTACCAGTAAGTCGTCTGATGTCTCCATTACGCGCAGATCGACATTAGGGCGATCGCCTTCTCGCAAGACCACCACGTCACCTAATATCAAATCTCGCGATGGCACTTCCATCTCTTCGCGATCGCGTAATACCATTACCGAATTAGAAGGTTCATTTTGGCGGCGCTGAGGGCGATCTCGACTGACTTTTGCCTTGGTTTTAATTGACCATATTGAAATACCAATACCGATCACACTATGCATTACTCCCACAGAAATTAGCGCCCATCCTTCTGCTCCATTCCATTGCAGATAAATTGCTGATCCCAATAAAAGATAAGTTAAAGGATTAATTAAAGGTTGTATGAGAACTTTACTGATTGGACGCGATCGGGGTAATTTATTGGCTCCTAAATGCCGCAATCGTTGTCTTGCATTCACATAGGATAGACCTTCTATCGAAGACTCTAAAGCAGCTAGTACTTGCTCTACATCCATGTAGTGCCAATTTTTGTTGGTTTTAGATAGAAAGTCAAATTTGGGCATCGTTTGAGCTGTGATACTTTGTTGGTAGTTAGGATAGGCGGTACGAAATACCGCCTATCCTAGCAGGAAATTATTTTGCCTGTTGCAATAATTTCAATTGATTCTGAACTTCAATCTGCACTTGTTTTGCTTGTAAGTAAACCGTGGTTCCGTTTTTGATTTTTTCTAATTCATTGTTAACAGCGGAGAAATTGCCGATCGCTTGGTTGCGATTT
>JANNDZ010000308.1:0-7457 GCA_031378395.1 Pseudanabaena sp. OTE_75_metabat_487_sub | reverse complement strand
CCAATAATTTCAGCGTAAACCCCAAATATCAAGAGAGGACGCTAAGCGTCCTCTCTTGATATTTGGGGTTATTGTTAGGTATGTACAGTCATAAGCATACATAACGATAAAATAGGCTAAGAAATAAATAAAACTAATCGTGTAAGGTAGCTTAAGATATGGCGATCGGAGAATATAAGCCTGGTTTAGAAGGGGTTCCTGCAACCCAGTCAAATATAAGTTATGTTGATGGACAAGCAGGTTTGCTGGAATATCGAGGTATCCGCATTGAGGATCTTTGCAAGCATAGTAATTTCCTTGAAACCAGCTACTTACTAATCTTCGGCGAATTGCCAAAAGCTACTCAACTAGAAGAATTTGAGCATGATCTGACCCATAGAAGGAGAATAAAGTATCGCATTCGCGACATGATTAAGTCATTTCCTGATAATGCCCATCCGATGGATGCCCTCCAAACAAGTGTGGCGGCGCTAGGAATGTTCTATCCTCTGGGAAATTTTCATGATGTGGACTACATTTATCAGGCTGCCGTGAGACTGTTAGCAAAAGTACCGACAATGGTGGCGGCTTTTCATATGATGCGTCAAGGTAATGATCCTGTGATGCCTCGCGATGATTTGGACTATGCCTCAAATTTCCTATACATGTTAAACGAGAAGGTTCCTGCTCCTCTCGCAGCCCATATTTTTGATGTATGTTTAACTCTTCATGCAGAACATACTGTTAATGCTTCGACTTTTGCGGCGTTAGTAACTGCTTCAACTTTGACTGATCCCTATGCGGTAATGACTTCAGCTATCGGTACTCTTGCTGGACCTTTGCATGGCGGTGCTAATGAGCAAGTAATGATGATGCTCGAAGAAATTGGCTCGGTTGAGAATGTAACTGCTTACCTTGAGCGTAAGATTGAGCGTAAAGAAAAGCTCATGGGCTTTGGACATCGTATTTATAAAGTCAAAGATCCCCGTGCGATCGTTTTACAGGACTTAGTGCATAAAATGTTTGATGAGTTTGGTCATGATCATTACTATGACATTGCGCTAGAACTAGAAAAGCAGGCATTTGAGAAGTTAGCGAGCAAGGGGATTCACCCTAACGTGGATTTCTATTCGGGATTGGTTTACAAAAAACTAGGGATTCCTAGTAATTTGTTTACAACTATTTTTGCGATCGCCCGTGTTCCTGGTTGGCTTGCTCACTGGAAAGAGCAGCTTTCCGATAATCGCCTTTTCCGTCCAACTCAAGTTTATACAGGATTACATGATGTAACCTATATGCCGATTAGCGATCGCTAGTAGCTACTCCCTTACCACTAAAAGATAAAACCAAGAAATAGCGGTGCGGGGCGAAGCCCCCCACCACAATTTATTGAATTGGAAATGAGTAGCTACCAAAATATTAAATTTCTTATTATTTAAAACTTATAAATTACGGCAAAATAACGAGATTAAATCTATACAACCTATAGCTTTCAATCAATCATGAAAACCTACCAGCCTAGTAATATTGCGCCATCACAGGGTGTTGCTATATTAGCTGCCTCTTCTTTAGTCTCAGGTGTAGCGATCGGCGGGGCAACCGCATTTATTGGTAAATTTATTTACTTCATTGTTTTATTCCCATTGGCAATGGGCTTTGCTACAGGAAGTGTACTGGGATTTGCCGTCAAAAAAGGGAAAATTCGGAGTCCGATTACTGCTCTGGGGTTGGGTGTTTTTGGTGGGCTTGTCACCTATGGATCTCTGATGTACGGGCAGTACATGAATTTTCAGCAAGAAACTGCAACGATCATGGGGCGTGAATATAACGTTACAAATAAGGATCTAGCAAACCAGCAAATTAACGAATTTTTGCAAAAAGAGACTGGTTATTCAGGGTTTGTTGGCTTCTTGAAAATGTCGGCGAATGAAGGGACAAGCATTAGTAGAGGGAGTAGCAAACTCAAACTCAATGATACTTTTACTTATTTACTCTGGTTGATTGAGTTAGGGATTGTTGGCTTCTTGGCTGCTTCTATTCCTTTTGCTGCTGCAAAGGAACCATTCAATGAAGAAGGTAATGAATGGTATGGTGAAAAGAAATGGGTTGGCAGTGCAACAGAAGAATCTAGGGATGAACTGGTTCGGCTCTTAAATATGGATGATATGGCAGGAGCTGCCGCTTTATTATCTAGTCAGACTGATTTGCCGACTCCTCGTATTAATGTTTATTCTCAATCTTGTGTTGGTGTGCCTTTTAGTGATTCTGTAATTACAGTTAGCTATGTCACCACCAATGCGAAGAAGCAAATAGAATCAAAAGATATCTTGGCAGGATTAGTTTCAGAATCTCAGCGATCGCAACTTGTTCCGCAGATATCTGCATCAGCTCCTGAAACTCCAGAAGCCTGAATTGTGCAATGCCAAAACTGTACAGAGTTGTAGCACAAAGCGCTGCAACTCTGTACGGTTTTATATCAAGGTGATAGCCTTTGGATTGTCCATGATTGAGCCTCTTGGTGAGTATATAAGAAGCGATCGTGCAAGCGGTTAGTACAGCCTTGCCAAAACTCAAAACTATCGGGAACTACCCGATAACCGCCCCAAAAATCTGGTAGAGGTATTTCTCCATCCAAAAATTTGTTCTTCATCTGTTCAAATTGCATCAGCATAAGTTGATGTGAGGAAATTACTGAGCTTTGTTGCGAAGTCCAAGCTCCTAACTGGCTACCTCTAGGGCGAGAGGTAAAATATTCTAATGATTCGGCAGTAGTTACTTTCTCGGCAGTTCCAGTAATATGAACTTGCCTTTGAAGTGGTAACCAAGTAAACAGAATTGAAACCTTTGGATTCACATTCATCTGATTTGCTTTACGACTCTCATAATTGGTGAAGAAAACCAATCCATTAGCATCAAAATATTTCAGCAATACCGTTCGCATAAATGGCTGACCTTCTAAAGAAACTGTCGATAAGGTCATAGCATTTGGTTCTAGCAACTCAGCATTACAGGCTTGCTGAAACCATTTCTCAAATTGCTTGAAGGGATCATCATGAAGATCTTTGCGTCTAAGCTCTCCTTGTTTGTAATCTTCTCTTAGTGCATGAATATCCATTTTTTTAACCACTCAAAATATTGGGCTTAAGAATCTGCGATTTGATTAATAAAGAGACAATTTTTTGGTAACGCAGCTTTGCCGCGTTACCAAAAAATTGTCTCTTTTCATCATATACTCAGCGAAAAAAGTTAAGATGGTAGACTCTAAGTGTAGTTTTCGATAATTCTTGTAATAAATAAGGTCACGACATCAAGTTATGGATGCAGTTGCAGTAAAGCCCAGCGAAAGCAAACCTAGTGATATTAAACCTAGTGATATCCTGCGGCAAGCCGATACCGAAAAACTAGCGCGGATTCGCCACACTTGCTCTCATGTGATGGCAATGGCAGTCCAGAAGTTATACCCTGATGCGAAGGTGACTATCGGCCCTGCAACTGAGAATGGCTTTTATTATGACTTCGATCGCGCTGAGCATTTTACGCCCAGTGATCTCAAGGCGATCGCTAAGGAAATGAAGCGGATCATCAAGTGGAATCAGCCACTTGTACGGCAAGAATTGCCTCGCCATGAGATGCTAGCCGAAATTGAAAAGCTAAATGAGCCTTACAAAATTGAGTTACTCGCTGCCATTCCTGAAGGGCAAAATATTAGCCGCTATTTTATTGGCGATCCTGAAAAATTTGAAAAACAACCTTGGTGGGATTTGTGTGCTGGGCCTCACCTAGATGCTACTGGCGATATTAATACCGATGCCTTCGCGCTGGAAAGCATTGCAGGAGCCTATTGGCGTGGTGACGAAAAAAATCCCATGCTTCAGCGTATTTATGGCACAGCTTGGGAAAATCCTGAACAACTTCTTGCCTATCACCAAATGCTCGAAGAAGCCAAACGTCGCGATCACCGCACCATCGGTAAAGATCTGCAACTATTCAGCATTCAAGAAGAAGCTGGTGGCGGTTTGGTTTTCTGGCATCCTCGCGGCGCGATTATTCGCAACACGATCGAGACTTTTTGGAAAGATACCCATGCTCAGAATGGCTATGAGGCAGTGACCACTCCCCACATGGCAAACCTCGACCTGTGGAAAATTTCAGGACATAATGACTTCTATCGCGAAAGTATGTTTCAGCCGATGGAAGTGGAGCATCAAGTTTATCAGCTTAAGCCGATGAACTGTCCATTCCATGTGTTGATTTACAAAGACACGCTGCATTCCTATAAGGAGTTCCCGATTCGCTATGCTGAGCTTGGCACGGTGTATCGTTATGAGCGATCTGGAACCATGCATGGGCTGATGCGTGTGCGCGGCTTTACGCAAGATGACGCGCATATCTTCTGTACTGAGGCACAAATCGAACAGGAAATTATCGGAGTTCTCAATCTTGCGGAATTAATTCTATCGACCTTTGGTTTTGAGAATTATGAGATCAATCTCTCGACCCGTCCCGAAAAATATGTTGGCTCTGACGAGATTTGGGAAAAGTCTACTGAGGCGCTGAAACAAGCTCTCAATCATAAGGGCTGGAACTATGTTGTTGATGAAGGTGGTGGCGCTTTCTATGGGCCAAAAATTGATATCAAGATCGAAGATGCGATCGGTCGTCGTTGGCAATGTTCGACGATTCAGCTAGATTTCAATTTGCCCGATCGCTTCAAGATGGAATATGTTGGTGAAGATGGTGTCCGTCATCAACCAATCATGATTCACCGTGCGCTGTTTGGTTCTGTCGAGCGTTTTATCGGCGTACTGATTGAAAACTATGCTGGTGATTTCCCTCTGTGGTTAGCTCCTGTGCAAGCTAAGTTAATTGCGGTTTCCGATAGTCAAATGGAATATGCTGAGCAAGTTGCTGCCAAGATGAAGGCAGCAGGTTTGCGCGTACAGCTAGACCATAGTGGCGATCGCATGGCTAAGCAAATCCGTAAAGCTGAGATGGAGAAAGTGCCTGTAATGGCAGTAATTGGTGCTAAAGAGGTCGAAGCTGGCACTCTGAGTATTCGCAGCCGCAAGCATGGCGAACTCGGAGCAATCTCAGTGGATGAAGCGATTAGTAAAATGCAAGCAGCAATAAGCGATCGCACTTGGTTCTAACAACATGAAAAGTTAAGCAGCGCAGAGCGCTGCTTAACTTTTCATGTTGCTTCTTTACAAAATATGCCCCATACGTTTAGGGATTGCCTCATTAAAGTTTTTGGTGATTTGCGATAAAGATATGGCGATCGCCTTCTCCGCTCCAACAATAATCCCTAAATTACTAGCTGCATCACTGACCGTGCCGATATGTTGCCAGCTATTGCCCAATTGACTGGTGAGATAGGTTTCCCACGCAGCACGATCGCTTTCTTTCACCGAGACCACAATTCTACTTGCGCCTTCACCAAAGAGAAATTGAGTGAGATGAATACCTTCAGAATTCGCTAACTGAATTTGCGCCGTGAGTTTGCCAGAAATACATGATTCTGCGATCGCTACAGCAAGCCCGCCTTCAGAACAGTCATGGGCTGACTGGACTAAACCTTGAGTAATACCTTGACGACAAGCAAATTGAACTTTTCGTTCTAGCTCAAAATCTACGGGTTGCGGACGACCTGTCACCTCACCAATAATTGAGGCGAGGTATTCAGAACCAGCCAAACTGGCGCTATCGCTACCAAGTAGATAAATCGCATCACCGACCGCTTTCCAACCCTGTCCAACAACCTTAGTTACATCTTCAACTAATCCCACCATACCGATTACAGGCGTGGGATAGATTGGTTGAGAATTGCCATCTGCATTGATAGTTTCGTTGTAGAGCGAAACATTCCCTCCAGTTACAGGAGTTGATAACTCACGACAAGCATCAGCAATGCCACGACATGCTTCGTGAAGTTGCCAATAACCGATCGCATTTTCAGGACTACCAAAGTTTAAATTGTCAGTTACGGATAGTGGCTCAGACCCAACACATGACAAGTTTCGCGCCGCTTCAGCAACTGCAAGTTTTGCACCTTCGTAGGGATCGAGATAGACATAACGAGCATTGCAATCGACCGTGGCAGCGACACCGACAAGAGAATCAATTTGAGATTCTGTCGTTTCTAAGTCACCAACTCCAAAGCCTTGACTGCGTAAACGTATCACTGCTGCATCGGCTCCACCTGGAAAAATGACTGTATTATTTTGCACTTGGTGATCGTATTGGCGATAGACCCATGCTTTGGATGCGATCGCAGGTGTATCGAGCAATTGTAAAAGCGCATCATTGGGAGTAATGGATGGGAAATCTGCGATCGCAACTTGCTCATCCCAAGCCCAAGCTTTCTTGGCATAATAAGGGGTATCAGCTAACTGACGATGATAAATCGGTGTATTATCTGCCAAAGCAGTTGCAGGAATTTCCGCCGCAACTTCACCATGCCAGAGAATTCGCACAATTGGCTCAGCAAGAACTTCGCCAGCAACAACGGCATGAAGTCCCCACCGCTCAAAAATTTCAATAAGTTCTGCTTCTCTTCCTTTATGCGCAACAAAGAGCATTCGTTCCTGTGATTCTGAAAGCAAATATTCATAGGGGGTCATTCCTGTTTCTCTAGCAGGAATCTTGTCCAAATCGAGGACGACACCAACGCCGCCTTTGGCTGCCATTTCGGAAGTAGAACAGGTCAAACCTGCTGCACCCATATCTTGCGCTGCAACTACTGCGCCTGTTTTGAAAGCTTCTAAGCAAGCTTCTACTAACGCTTTCTCAAGAAATGGATCGCCAACTTGCACCGCAGAACGGCTTTGCTCTGACTTGTCAGAAATCTCGGCACTAGCAAAACTTGCGCCCTTCATGCCATCGCGCCCTGTGGTGGAGCCAACATAGATTACAGGGTTACCAGTGCCAGAAGCTCCCGATTTGACAATTTCTTTGGTTTCCATAATCCCGATCGCCATCGCATTGACGAGAGGATTGCGATTATAAGCTTTATCGAAATAAACTTCCCCACCAACGGTAGGCACGCCGATACAATTGCCATAGCCAGCAATACCATTGACAATGCCATTAACTCGACTACGCACCCAAGGATCGGAAAGTTCACCAAAACGTAATGAGTTGAGAATCGCGACGGGACGAGCTCCCATCGTGAAAATATCTCGTAAAATCCCGCCTACGCCTGTTGCTGCGCCCTGATACGGCTCCACTGCCGAGGGACGGTTATGACTTTCGATCTTGAAACTTATGGCAATATCATCGGTGATCTTGACCACGCCAGCATTTTCTCCAGGGCCTACCAGAATGCGATCGCCTGTAGTCGGAAATTGTTTGAGCAAGGGACGCGAATTTTTGTAGCAGCAATGTTCTGACCACATCACCCCGAACATTCCCAGTTCTGCTTTGTTGGGATGACGACCTAAGCGATGCACAATTTCTTCGTATTCTTCGGGCTTGATGCC
>JANNDZ010000282.1:0-4133 GCA_031378395.1 Pseudanabaena sp. OTE_75_metabat_487_sub | reverse complement strand
GCAATACATGAAAGCTGTCATGACTATCATCACATGAGCAAAAGCGCAAGCTAAGAATATCGGGAGCTAGATGCGTAGAAATACGCATGTCTAGATCTAACTGAGAGAGGCGGGGCTTAATAGCCTCCCTCGACTCAACCTGAGCTAGTAAAAGACTTGCCCGATCCTTGTTCGCCATTTAAAATTAAAATTGGATGGGGATATTTTGGATAATAACAAAAAGATAGCCAACATAAAATCAGTACCCAATCTGCATCATTGAAATTAACAATCTCTCTTAATTCATTTACATTCCCATTTCTAGTTGGAATTGGCAGAGATTGCTGATTTTGAGATCTCTTAAATCTAACTGGATATTCAGAAACTATCTTCCAACCACTAGAACTAACTTCCACCACCTTCCAATCTGGGCAACCCAAATCAATGTAGATCTTATCGTCATGAAAAGCCAATCTATTATGTATTTCTCGGCATTCTCCTTGAAATAAAGCTTTCCCTTCAAGAGCATTAAGAACTTTTGCCATTTCATAGTCAGAAGGAATTTGGTTAAACTTTAAAAAAAACTGATTATTTAACCAATGTTTAAAATTTTTAGAATTGAGCGAATATGTCTCCTTATGTTCTTTGACGTTTATATCAGCGTATGACTGCTTATCGCTAGTGTGAAAGAAATTAGCCAAGCTAGTAATCTTCATTAATTCATCAAAAGCACATTCTAGAATTTTGTTTTGTTCAGCATCCTCCTCTTGTTTCTGTTCGTTAACTTTAAAAGTTTCGAGCCAATGCTTGTATTTCATTGGTTTTGTAAGAATCTCTATGACGCAACCCCGCCCATGATTCTTGCCATAATCATCAATCCCTTTACCCAATGACTCATTACCAAACTGCAACATTAACTTTGCACTCCTTTCTATTTAATTCGGTTGCTAGAGAAATCAAAGCCTTTTTAACCGATGTCTTGCGATACAGATCTGCATCAAAGGCAAATACAATCGGTCGCCCAGTAACGGCTAAGATTTTTAAATTTGGAACCAACAGTGATCGCCCATTCCGATCGGTTCCTTCTCCCATCCATACTCCAATGAGAGCAAGGGCATGAAAGCCACAACTCATTATGTGACCTGCTTTCTTTGCACCTTCCGTTATAACTAGGGGCATACTGCGATCGTCTATTAGCGCTTGCCAATAATCTGCTTCAGAATGTTGAAGAGCGATCGCGTCATAGGCTAAATTTTTGGGAGTTAGGTATTTAGATGGCTTGCCATTAAGTTGTATGGGATTATCAGGCTTAAATTGCCCAAAGTATTCATGAGGTTGCATGGTTTCTAAATTTAAAGATCCGCACCACCAACCACCAAACGGATAACTCCATGATTTCCAGTTCAACTTTTGGGCGATTTCTTTTTTGTCAGTCAGGCTTTGAGCATTTTTAAGAATAATGCTTTCGTCAACATCAGAGCCATTCGACCACTCATCGAGATGCTTTTTGTTAATCATTATTAGTTCGTCCCTTCTTCTTTAAATTCTGATTGCTGGGTAGTGATGCAAGGAAATTATCAATAGCACGTTGGTGAATATTTGGCTCGGATTGAGTTACCATATAGTCTCTGAGCATTTGACTGTTATAGCGAACGCAACGAACACCAATACGAACCCAGTGAATGCCCTCTACAAGCTTTCCATTGAGCCTCCAATCCCTCAGAGTGAATATCGACAAACCAGTTATTGATGAGGCACAATGCTTATCACACCATTCCACTTCCTGATTTTTTGACATAGAATCTCCCCTCACAATCAAGTGAGATTTAGTTTATTAATGCGATCTGAATTTGGCTACTTAAAATCAAGAGAAGGATTTAAATTCCCTTCATCTAAATCATTACCTGTACATCCATGTAAACTAATCTACAATCAAATTCAATTAAGCAACAAATATAAGATTTATAATTTGAAACCCTTGCCTTGAAGGGATTATAGAGCGCATGAGTAATTATACTTAGGGAAAAACGCATGAAAACAGGCTAATGTCAAAGGTCGCATTAGCCTGTTTATTAGAAGCTGAGGTATTGCTTCTGAGTTGGAATTAACTATTTTTTTACGATTACTTTCTTAGGGCGACCTCTTTCGCTAGGTTCTAAAAAATAGAGAGCATTCTTTTCCTCAAAAATAGCTTTCGCAATTTTAGGTCGCGGACTTGAATAATAGTTTAGGCGAGCTTCTTCAGCCTGCAAATATTGTTCCCAAATAATATTTTTAAATTCTTTAGCTTTAGCGATATTCTTAGAGCTTTTGGAAAAGTCTAAATTACAAATTTCGTAGATCTTTCTATAGAATAATGCCCGATGGAAGGGAAGAGTATTAATCGATGTATCAACCTTTAATGGAATATCAAGAAGATCTAATGGAACATCAATATATTCTAAAGGATTTAATAAGGCTTTTCTTAAATCGGATTTAATTTCCGCTTCATTAGCACACTTTTTTGCAAACCGAGTCTTCATTTTGCTGTTTAGCATTACTTCTTCACCAGAAGAAAATGTCTTCAAGAGCGATAAGATTTTTTTTCTTGAATCATTAGTCTCATGTAGCGAAATCGGTTTAGTCTCAAAAAATGCACTGAGTTGTTGCTGTTTATATTCGATCAGCAGTATGCACCAAAAATTTGTTGGAGAGCCATAGATTTGCTCTAATTCTTTAGGATAAATATCAAATAATGCTTTTGATATATTCAACCATTGATAAAAAATTTTGGCATCATACTTTGCATGAACAAAATCAGGTCTGTTGTAAGGTCTGAATCCTGTATGAATATTAGGTTCAGCATCAGCCATTATCCAGAGTGCAATCTTATACCAATCAGTTTTAAATTTTCTTATAAAAGCTTTTTCGGCATTATTTAGATTGTCGGGCAAGTTAAGATGCATATCATCAGCTACTCTTTTCAGGCTTTTCCAGAGCCAAGGAACTAAGTTAACTGGTAATTCTTTTGGTAATTCTTTCTCGCATTCAATTTTTGGTCTTGCCATATATTTTCAAGAACTCTTGTTTTGATTCAAATTATAGGACTTGAAAGAATTTCAGGTAATCTAGGACGACTATTGACACTACCAGCATAGTTTTCATACAGAGTAGCAACATTATGTCCTGTAAGCTGAGCTACCATCACTGGATTCATACCTTGCTCAAGTGCATGAGAAATTAAGGTATGCCTAGTATTATAGGGCTTTCTATAATCTATATCTAGATTTGATAACACCTTCTTCCATGCGCGATTCCGAAAATTATGATCGTCAATAGGATGTCCTTTAGGAGTCGGAAAGACTAAATCGTTAGGGTTTGGATTCTCAGGTTTGCGATTGATGAGAATCTTCTGCAATCGAGATGTTAGAGTTATTTCCCTAGATTTATTTGTTTTTGTGGACTTCCTGACCCCTCTGCTAAAACTTTCTCCAATCCATACTGAGGAACAATCGCCCGAAATATGTTCCCATCGCAATCCTATAGCTTCACCCGTTCGACATCCTGTACCAAATAAAAATTCAACAAAATCAGCATAGTGTTTGTAATAGACATCATTATGAAATGCATGGATAATTTTTTCTATTTCCTCAGACGTAAATGGCTTTGGCTTTTGTTTTGGTGGTACTTTGATTCGCGCAACTAATTCTGACCAAGGATTAGTATCGATAAGCTCTTGTTTTACACCCCACTCCCAGCAAGCACTGATTAAAGTTAACCGCTCTTTAGCCGTTAGAGGCGAAATTTGGCTGGATAGCCATTCTGAAAATTTCTCAGCCGCTAACACGGTAACTGTAATTGCTTGCTTGTCCTTGAAATATTTTTGCAAGTAACCATGAGTAGCTTTGTATTTTTCTAAACTACGCTTGTAAATGCTTTTAGCTTTTTCTTGCATAAAGTTATAGAAAAACTCAGCGATTTTAAGCGGCTCACGTTTAACTTGTTGCTCAGTTTTATACTTTATGAGAGTCCGATCAAAATTTCCACTTGCCATATCAAGCTCAATTTGACGTGCTTTTCCCTCTGCCGCCTTTCTATTAACTAGGGCATCTGGCAAGCCAATATATAAACAATACCTTTGTCCCGAATAGCCCCAACGCAATCTAAGTCTATCC
>JANNDZ010000220.1:0-7224 GCA_031378395.1 Pseudanabaena sp. OTE_75_metabat_487_sub | reverse complement strand
ATTGTCGTAGGGGCTGTGCCCCCGTGCCAGCCCTATACCTTATGCTATGACAGGAATTCCTTCCACGTAACATCAGTAATCATAGAGAGAATTAAGAGATTGCTGCAAGCTTTTACAGCCAGCTTATTGCTAATTACGATTTCGGAATTAGGGGATAAAACTTTTTTTATCGCCGTAATTTTGTCGATGCGCTACAACCATCGCATCGTGTTTTCTTCAGTGCTAGCAGCACTAGCTTTGATGACAGTGCTGTCGGTTCTGTTGGGACAAGCTGTCTCGCTATTACCAAAGGCTTACACTCATTATGGCGCGATCGCCTTATTTTTGATTTTCGGTGTAAAGCTAATTGTCGATGCAGTGCGAATGTCACCTACTTCAACTGAGGAAGTCGTAAAGGAAGCCGAGGAGACTGTTGCAGGGCAAAATCCACAAACTTCAATTCCCGTTTTTGGCAAGATTTTAGCGCGTTATCCCCAAATTGGTGTTTGGGTACAAGCTTTTGTAATGACATTCTTGGCAGAATGGGGCGATCGCACACAAATTAGCACGATCGCATTAGCGGCGGCAAATGATCCGATTTTTGTGACACTTGGTGCAATTTTGGGACATGGAATCTGTACCGTGATCGCCGTGATTGGCGGTCGATTGGTGGCGGGGCGAATCTCTGAACGGGTAATTACAGGAATTGGCGGCGTTCTGTTTCTAGTTTTTGGGGTAACTGCTTTTTTTCAAGCTTAAAAAAAATCGGCACTCAGTGCCGATTTTTTTTAGCTTCCTTCGACCTTACTGCGATATTCACTAGCCGACATAGTCCCATCTAGTTCGCCTACATCTTCGATATTTACTTTGAGCAGCCATGATGCACCGTAAGGATCATTACCAATGATTTCAGGCTCATCGACTAGAGACGTATTCGATTCCATCACCGTACCAGTTACGGGCGAATAGATATCTTCTACAGCTTTGACCGACTCAATTGTGCCGAAGGTTTGACCTTTCTCTACCTTTGTACCTACTTCAGGAAGATCGAGAAACACAATATCACCGAGTTGATCGATCGCAAAAGCCGTAATTCCTACTGTGGCGGTGTCATCTTCCAGTCGAATATATTCGTGAGAGTTAGTGTATTTTAAGTCGTCAGGATATTCAAACATCTGGCTATTTTTCCTTTTTCCGTCTCGATTATTGTAAACAAAAGAGAGGAGCGCTTTGCGACCCTCTCGATAAATTATTTGGTTTGGTCTGCGATCGCCTCAATTTCATCAACTGGTTCACGCTTAGAAAATCCCCAAAGAAAAACTAGTCCGATGCAAGTCAACATCAACCATTCGGGAGGAACTAAGCTATCAGAAAATACTTTGATAAATAGACGTAGACCTACAAGTAAAACGATCAGATAGCCTGCCGATTCGAGATGTGTAAATTCTGCTAACCATTTGATAAATAGTCCTGCTAGAAAGCGTAATGTGATAATTCCTGCAACACCACCAATCAGCACTAGCCAAGTCTCTTGAGCGACTGCCACTGCTGCGGTCACACTATCAAGTGAAAAAGCTAAGTCTGTCAATGAGACTAGTGCGACAACTTGCCATAATTTATCTGCCATCCGTACTGGATGCTGTGCATCATGCCCTGCTTGGGCTTTTTCTAAGAAAAATTTTCCCGACAGCCACAGCAGATATACCGAGCCAGCTAGTTCAAATTGCCAATATTTAATTACCCATGTTGCCGTAAAGATCAGCACCACCCGCAGTACAAATGCGCCGATCAAGCCATAACGTAGCGCCCATTCTTCTTGCTTAGGATCAGGCAAACTACGCACGATCGCGGCAAGGGCGATCGCGTTATCCGCAGACAGAATTGCCTCTAGCAGAATTAGTACTCCCAAAATTGGAATAACTTCGGGGCGAAATGACAAACCATTTGTCTCTAGAAACTGCTCGAACATTCAATACTATCCATAACAAAACATTAACAAATACTACAAGTATACAAAATCATTAGACCATCCAAGAACTCAAGTTCTTTGCTAAAAGTCCAAGTCCACTTCAGTGGACTAACTAACAATTCTAAGCAACCCGTTTCAAAGGGTTTGAGCTTTTAGCCTTGCACTTGAGTGCAGGGCTATTACTTTTAGTTTTCTGTTACATTTTGCGGTGTTGCATAGAGGGCGCGTATGATAATTATTAAAGAGGGATTGCTAAATTTAGGTACTTTTTTATGAAGTCAACAGCCTTTACTCACTCCGTGACTGCGATCGCTAGCGCCTTTGTGGCTAGCTTTATGACAATGGGCATAGCATCAAGCGTCCAAGCGCAAAATGCTGGACATCTCCAAGAACTTTTGACTCATCGTACTTGTCAGCGATGCGAGCTAAGTGGCATTGCTGCCAATGGTGTCAATTTACGTGAATCATTCCTTGATGTTGCTGATCTGCGCAAAAGTTCGCTCTCTGGGGCAACTTTGGCTTTTAGCACCATGTATTATGCTGATTTTCGTGGTGCAGATCTCAGCAACTCCGATCTGCGAAATACTTTCTTGATTCATGGCGATTTGATTAAAGTAAATTTGTCTGGGGCAAATGCGCGTAATAGTCGATGGAAGTATGCTGATTTAACCGAAGCGAATTTGCAAAACTCTAACTTGATTGATATCGAGTTGGTTTATGCCAAGCTCAACGGCGCTAATCTAACTAATGCTTCTTTGCGTAACGCAAGCTTATACGGTGCAGATTTGACTGGCGCAAATCTAAAGGGTGCAGATTTGTATCGTGCTGATCTGACCAATGCCAATGTGACTAATGTCGATCTAAGCCAAGCTAATCTTTGCCGCGCAACCATGCCCGATGGCAAAGTTTCGATGCAAGGCTGTATGCAGTTTTAATTACATTGCAAATTTAAAGAGAGTCGTGATGCGACTCTCTTTAAATTTGCAACACAATGAGGAGAGTTTTAATGACGATCGCCACACCATCAAATCAAGCATCTGATCAAGTGCGTTGGCTCCAAGTATGGGGCTTAGCATCAGTTCAGGGTGCAATGACTCTGACTTGGATTGCCTACGCGATCTATTTACCGAAGTTTATCGAACAGGTTTTTGGCTATCCAACCAGTCAAGCGCAACAATTTGCAGCGCTAATACTAGTAATCGAAAATGTGATCGCGGTAATTGTTGAGCCATTATTTGGTGGTCTGTCCGATCGCTGGCAGCGTTGGTATAGCACGCGAATGCCCTTTATTATTGCCGCAGCGATCGCATCGACAGCTTTATTTATTGGATTACCATGTGTTGCCATCTTCGGTGGGGCAAACGAAATTACGCGCATACTCTTGCTTAGCCTCGCCATACTATGGGCGATCGTGATGGCATCTTTTCGGAGCCCAGTCATGTGCTTGCTCGGTATCTTTGCAGGGGCGACCAAATTACCTCAAGCCGCGAGTGTTTTAACGCTAGTCGGTGGCTTTGTTGCTTCGATCAGACCTTTGGGGACGAAATTCATTTTGAGTCTGGGTGCACCTGCGACTTTTACGATCGCTTCGATTGTGCTGCTAGCGAGTGTGGCAGGTTTGCGAAGTGCGATGATGCATATACCCAAAAATCTTAATCCAGAATTAGAAAAAAATGAACCCTTACCAATTAGAGCTTGTTGGAGCAACTTAGCGATTGTCCTGTTTGTTGGTGCAGCGATCGGCTTAGGGCTGCGCTTGCTGATGGGGGATGTATTGCCACGAACGATTAAAGCGGATATCACAGGATTTACGGGTTTATCTTTTGAGCTATTAATGGGAGCAGCCTTTATTGCTCAGGGTTTTGTAGCTCTATTGACAGGTAGAGTCTCGAAGTTAATTGATAACAAACGCTTGATGATCATTAGCTTGGGCTGTATCGCCGCAGGTTTAGGTTTGTTATCGTCTGGATACGGTGCGATCGCATCCATGATCATCATTCTATTTATGCTCACCTGTCTCAGTGCGGTAAACAATGGCATGATTGCTTTTGCGCTGACAATGGTTCCTAAATCCCTCAGTGGATTGACTGTAGGGATGTTCTTTGGGGGGCTATCAGGTGCGATCGCAGTTTTTGGTTATCTAGTTCCGAAACCTGCGGAGATGATCTCAACCCCAAATGTGATTTTGTTAACTGCGATCGTCTTTCTTGCCGCAGGTGTGGGCATCGCCTTAGGAGAGCGCATTACTGGCAAGCTCGTTGCTGAGTAACTGCTGTGGCCTACCACGGGTTGCGCCGATAATCCAATTCCCTAAAGCGGGAACCATTTGACATAGGCTCACGCCCATATTTGCCAGCGGAGGCTGCACAAAGCAATTATGCATGATTCGACCTAGTTGCAAGCGCGTTTGAAATTCCTTACGCCATGCGATCGTATATTGTTTTTTAAAGGCAATATCACTGATTTGGTGCTCCAGAAACTGACTGACAAAAGGAACAGCGATTTCCGCAGATCTGAGCGCCATCGCCATCCCATCCCCACAAAGCGGCGTGATCATCCCAGCCGTATCACCAATCATGCAAATATCATTGTGAAAGTTCTCTTTCAGCTCAAAGCTAATCTGGCTTAATCCTTGCAATGAAGTGGAAACTCTTTGCATATGGCGAAAGCGATCGGCTAATACAGGATTTTTGGCTAAGGATTCAGGAATATCTAACTCTGGATGCGTTGGCTCCTTCATCACTCGTTCATGGGCTATCCAACAAACATTTATTTCCCCTGTTTCGATTTGCGATAGTCCACAATAGCCATGGGGAAAACTATGTAGCTCGATCACATCGGCAATATCTACACCCGTGAAATGTCCTTTATAAGCAATCCAAGGCGATCGCTTTTTCACAAATGACCGATTAAGACTGCGATCGAGCGATGAACGTTTACCAAATGCACCCAATACGATCCGTCCAGAGAATTCTCCTTTAGTCGTATTCACCGTAAATCCTTCTGAGAGATTGCCTGTAACGCCTGTAACCTTGATGTTATCGATACAAGTTACATTAACCGCTTGCGCTCGTTGAAATAGCATCAAGTCTAGTTGATAGCGGCTTAGTCCTAATGCTGTGCTAGGGAGCTTACTCCGAAATGATGCACCGTTAGCAGTGGTTAAGTAAGCGCGATGAATTGGCTGAGCACCAATTTTATGCACCTGCTCTAGTATGCCCAGATGCTCAAATGCTGCGGTTACTTCAACGGATAGAAACTCGCCACAGAGTTTGTGCATTGGGTAATGACTTTGCTCCAGCAAAAGGACGCGGTAGCCAAGTTTTGCTAATTGAATGGCAGCGCTACAGCCCGACAGCCCAGCCCCGATCGCGATCGCATCGTAGTTCATATTTTGCCTTGACGGAGTTTCTCTATGTATTAATGTTACAGAGATCAAAACTCATTTTGGTGTTTTTAGCACCTACGGTGCTAGAAAACAAAAATTTAATAAAACCCAAAAGTATTTCGGCGGGCGTAGCCCATCGCCATATTTTTTAGCTCAATTATTTTTTTCTTTGGAGTTTCCTAAAAAGCTGTATGATTATTGTACGATTATGCTAAATGACATCAATCAACTACTAACTACTCTTTTTTGGAGAAAATCTAATGCTCGATCATATGACCTTTCGTGTGAGCGATATAGCTTGTACTAAAGCATTTTACAGCGCGACCTTGGCGACCTTGGGCTACAGCCTTAGTCTTGAGGGTAGTTACGACGGAATGAATATCCTAGGTTTTGCCCATCCAGATGCTACGGAGCCTGATGGCAAAAAAGTTGATGTATGGTTTGTGGACGGTTCCTCACCCTATGGAGGTGCTGCTGTCACGACTAGCTGCCATCTTTGCTGGAGGGCGCAGAACCGTGCGCAAGTTGATGCGTTTTATCAGGCTGCTATTGCGGCTGGAGGCAAAGATTATGGTGCACCAGGTTTGCGCCCCCATTACCATGCACATTATTACGGTGCATTCGTTATTGACCCAGAGGGCAACAACATTGAAGCAGTGTGTCATCTGCCAGAATAAAGTTTGGCGATTAGCATTGGCAATGTCTAATTGGCAATTCCCTTCAACTAGAATCAATATCGGTTTTGTTTTTGTCCTAACATAAGTTGCTATAGCTATAAAAGCAAAAGTAATGGGCAAAGAACAACGAAATAGCATCAGCAATAAAACTTGGACAGAAGTAGTAAAAGACTACGCTGGCAAAGACTTAGGCGAAAGAAAGAATTGGTATGGCTCCGTCGCTGAAGCCTATAATCGTGTCAGACCCCGATATCCACAAACTGTAATTGAACGAGCAATACAGCTTGCTCAGTTGTCCCCAAAAGCCAAAATTTTAGAATTAGGTTGTGGTCCCGCGATCGCAACAGTGCCACTTGCTCAGCTTGGCTTTTCGCTATTGAGTCTGGAGCCAAATCGAGAAGCTTCAGACTTAGCGAAACTCAATTGTGCAGAATATCCTAATGTCGAAATTCAAAATCTTGCCTTTGAAGAATGGGAATTAAAACGCGATCGCTTTGATGCAGTTCTAGCGGCAACATCTTGGCATTGGATCGATCCTGCGATCGCCTATGCAAAATCGGCAGCAGCCCTGAAAGCACAAGGATCTCTGATTTTATTATGGAATACTCCACCACAATTAGATCAAGAAACTTATCATCTAGTTCATGAAGTTTATGAAACTCTGGCTCCTTCTCTTCCCCTATATGCCAGAAATGAGGGAAGAGCCAATCATCAAGCAGATTTTATGAAATTCAGTGAGATGATAGATGCCTCAGGATATTTTAAAAATGTCAATTATGAATCTGCGATTCATCAAGTCAACTATAGCCTTGATGACTATCTGCTACTTTTGAGTACGCTTTCGCCTTATATTGCCCTAAATGAAGAAGTTAGAACTAATCTATTTGCAAAATTGAGAGAAGTCCTACATAAAAATCATGGCGATCGTCTAAAGCTCTCTTTCATCTCCGCTTTTCACGTTGCCCATAAAATATAATCCATGCCGCAGTTTTCTGAATTACGCATCGCTTTACTCACTTACTCCACAAAGCCTAGAGGGAGTGTAATCCATACTCTAGAACTTGCCGAAGCATTGCAAGCTTTAGGGCATGAAGTATGTATCTATGCATTAGATAAAGATGGTTCGGGGTTTGAGCGCCATTTATCCTGTGAATTTCAGCCGATTTTCGCGCAACCTGTACCACAGGAAATTGATCAACTAATTCAGCAAC
>JANNDZ010000207.1:0-2534 GCA_031378395.1 Pseudanabaena sp. OTE_75_metabat_487_sub | reverse complement strand
AAGTGGCGCAACGCGCCACTTTTCTACTTTATGCAATGTGATCTAAACAATGATTAGGTAAAAATGCTGTCCAACCATTATCTAGTTTGACACGACAGCTGACGCTAATTACCTGCTCAACGACACCTTTGTGATTGGCATATTGTTGACGATTCGCATTTACAGCTACGCGATCGCCTACTTTAAAAGTCTTACCTAGAGTTTTAGGCTCTACACCTTGTTTCTTGTCATTGATACTAGGGATGGCAGCTTTTTTGAGGGTTGGTGCGGAATGAAAAGTTAAAGAAGCAGCTTGAAGTCCGTTTACTTGATAGTTATAGCCCCGCCCTTGAATAAGCTGTAAACTTCCGATCTGAACATTTGCTAAATATTGCACAAAGATATCAACAGATATTTCCATTGTTTCGGCAAGGTCTTCAAACATGACAGGATAGCTCCAATAGTTTTCCCCTACCTGCAAATCGGCTAGCTCCTTCCATGCATCAAAGAGTTTTTGCCCAAATTGTGGTGCTAGATCATCGATGCGATCGCTATTTGACTTATTAACAGAATCTACCGTACTGCTAGATGTCAAGGTTTTAAGTGTTTTGAGCAGATTTTCGGCAATGCGATCGCTTGCTTCAGTCCTTACTCGAAGATATTCGAGAATCTGCTCAAACAAAGATTCACTAACATTAACAGTCATAAAACTACCCGCACTAATCGCCTTTAATAACCTATCTGAAAACTGCTGCTTAGCACTCTGAGTATTAGAAAAATTCAGCTTTTAGATTTTTTGAAATATTCTCTAACTTAACATCAATAAGCTAACACCAAAAATATTTACAACACTTTGCAATAAATCAAAACCCAAAAGATGAGAGGCGGCGCTTTGCGCTGCCTCTCATCTTTTGGATTGCTAACGGGTCAATCAAGTCCAGCTTGCCAGTTTTTGGGTAATGGCTCATTACAAATCTGATGAATTTCTGTAATACGCTCAAATAGCCAAGGATAATTACGGCGATAGGTGGGAATTAATCCTAATGGGGACAGCAATGCTGCCGCAGTCAAGTCGGCAACACTAAAGCGATCGCCCATCCAATGACCATCTGGCCAAAATTCGCTGAGTATCGCGATCGCATCTGCAATTTTCTGGGTAGCAAGCTTTGCTGAATTGGCATTAATACCATATTGAAATCGGACAATTGTAATCACAGCTTGGCTCATTAAAGAAGGATCAATTTTTTTGCCCTCGTTAGCTCGAAACTGATAGTAAACAAATCTTGCTGCTGTCCCGACAAATTCATCAAAATGATCCTCTAGCCGTAATGCTTCTTTTTGTTGGATAGCATCTTCTAAATAAAGTGGTGGATCGGGTTGATAGGCTTCAAGAAACCGAATAATTTCTGTAGAATCACCAACTACAGCGGGACAATTTTTTTGCTGCGGTAATAGCACTGGCACAGTATATGCGCCCGAAAGAGGTTTAACTCGTAAAATATGTAATCCAGGAGTCAGATTTTCGACTTGATAGGGAATCTGCTTGTAGCCAAGAGCTAGCCTAGCTTTACGACAATAGTGAGAAGTACTGAACTGTAATAAAAGCATAAATCCTATTTTAAATTAGCGAAAAAGCAGCAAATCATATGGTATAGTCTCGACTAAATTTTTTACGGTCTACGGTGCTGCCGCCTATGCAAGCCAATCCAGTCTTTAAACCTACAACTTCTCATTCTGGTTATCAGACATCTCAATCTGGTTATCAGGCTTCAGTACCTGTGACTGTGTATCGAGAGCTGGCTGCGGAGTTGCAATCTACTCAAGCAAAGTTATCTTTTTTCCAGTTGCAGAATGAGCAACTAACTAAGCAAAATCAAATGCTATTGCAAGAGTTTGAAGCGATCGCCCAATCCACGGAGCGCGTACAAACAATTCTTACCCAGTCTAATTTACCTGATTCAAAGCTAACTGACGTTTTAGCAGGTATTCGTGCTTCTTCGCAAGTTAATCCTGCGCCATCAAGAAGCAATCCGCAGCCCCAAGGTCGCCCTCCTGCGGCGAAACCTCGTCCTGTAGATAAACCTGCGACACAGGTTAGTCCCCGTAAAGTAGCTGCACAGCAGAAAAATAGTGCAATCCAAGAAGCAATTTCTAGAGCAAGACAGCTCGTCAATGATGCACCAACTCAAAATGATAATGAACCAACGGTGAGCGAAGCCCTATATTACGATAGTTCTTTTGCTGCCTTTGAGGCTCCTGAATCTGCGCCGACTCCAAAAACAAAAGTATTGCCTAAGTTAGAAATTCGTGAAGAAATATCTTCTCGTCCTCTCCGCACTGAGTCTATAGAAGACTCTAGCGAAACATCTGGTTTAAGTGGTTGGGTACTGACTGTCACAATTGTGGCGATCGTCCTGACTTCCTTTGGTGCAGGCTACTTGCTAATGCGTCCATTCGTTAAATAATATTTAAGATAGCGCTTTGCGCCGTCTTAAATATTTTGTAAAAGCGGTGCTTTCAAAAATATCTCGTTATATAGCTATAGCCAATTTAAT
>JANNDZ010000201.1:0-8615 GCA_031378395.1 Pseudanabaena sp. OTE_75_metabat_487_sub | reverse complement strand
CAGAATATCGACTAGGCGATCGCACAAGTCACGATTTTCTTCGATAAAGTGCTTGGCGGTGTCGTAGCAAGTCTGGGCAATTTGGCGAATTTGCCGATCAATGCGATCGCCTAATTTGACTGAATAATCATTTTGAGGCATCATATTGCGTCCTAAAAAGACCTCGCCACTCTCGCTTTCAAGAGCACCCAAGCCTAAATCTGACATCCCAAACTGAGTCACCATCAATCGCGTCAGCCTTGCAACTTGCTGGAAATCGCCCGATGCGCCTGTGGTAATTTCGGCATCGCCAAAGACTACTTCTTCAGCAGCTCTACCACCAAGCATCATCGTAATTGTGTCCAAAATCTGCGATCGCGATTCTAAACCATATTCTTCATCGGGGACACCTTTAGCAAATCCACCGATACCACCAGAGCGCGGCACAATGGTGATTTTGTCGAGCAAAGATGCATTCTTAAGCAAGGTCATTACCAAGGCATGACCAACTTCGTGGTAGGCAACCAGACGTTTTTTGGAGCTATCGAGCATTGGCTTCATGGTTAAACCAATGGTGATGCGATCGATCGCATCAGCAATTTCTAGTTCACCGATCGCCTCTTTATAACGACGAGCTGCTAAAATTGCTGCCTCGTTTAATAGATTTGCCAAATCCGCACCTGCAAACCCAGGAGTCAAACGGGCTACTGACTCAAGGGAGACATTTTCCTCAAGTTTTTTATTGCGAGCATGGACTTTGAGGATTTCTTGACGACCTTTATAGTCAGGATAGTCAACTGTAATTTGGCGATCAAAACGACCTGGTCTTAGCAAAGCGCTATCTAGCACATCAGGACGATTAGTTGCGGCTACCACAATCACGCCCGAATTACCTTGAAATCCATCCATTTCCGTGAGCATCTGGTTGAGGGTTTGCTCGCGCTCATCATTGCCGCCGCCAATTCCCGATCCACGTTGCCGACCGACGGCATCAATTTCATCAATGAAAATGATACATGGAGCATTATCTTTTGCTTTTTGGAATAAATCACGGACGCGGGAAGCACCTACACCCACAAACATTTCTACAAATTCTGAACCTGACAAAGAGAAGAAAGGAACCCCCGCCTCTCCTGCGATCGCTTTAGCCAATAAAGTCTTCCCTGTCCCTGGAGGTCCAATTAGCAATACGCCTTTAGGGATTTTTGCGCCAACCGCCGTGAAGCGATCAGGCTGTTTAAGAAATGTAACGACTTCCTGTAATTCTTCCTTTGCCGTATCAATCCCCGCCACATCTTCAAACATGATGCCAGTTTTTGCTTCGGGCGAGAATCTTGCCTTAGTCTTGCCAAAACTGAGGGTCTGCCCAGGACCGCCAGGAGCATTGCTGAGGCGGCGTAGCACCATTAGCAATATAAAAATCAGTAGCATTGGTACAAAAAACGTACTCACCAGTTGCCAAATTAAGGTTGGCTGCTGAGGTGCTTTTACTGCTGTATCAACACTATTTTCCCGTAATGCTTTCAGTAACTCGGTATTGCCGTCACGGGCAATTAAGTCAACCCTGACCTTGCGTCCATCTTTCAAAACTGCTTCTGCTGAAAGACCGTTGCTCTCCAAATCGATTTTTTGCACTCGATTTTCTTTCACATTCGCAAGCAGTTCGGTATAGCCAATGGTCACAACGCTGTCAGCATCGGCTTGTGCAGATACTGGTAAGGTGGTCGCTACACTTTGCAATATGGCTAAACTTACGACCGTTGTTTTAACGCGCCGCCAAAAGTTTGCCAAAAAGATTTTTTTTCCAGAAGACATCACTGCCTGTCGCTCCTTATTGCCCCGTCGATGCGGTAATCGGTTGACTTAACTATTTAACTAGTCTAATGCATTAGCTCAATACCTGTTATACAGATATATCAATGCAAGAGATAGCTTGGACAAAGCAAAACCTGTATTGCACTAAAACCCAGAAGAATAGTCGCGCCGCAACTATTCTTCTGGGTTTTAGTGCAAGATTAACTGGCGACAGCTAGATGAAAACTTTATTTAGAAAGGAAAAACAATGAATTGGGTTGCTGACAAGATTAAGTGGATTATGCTTTTGTCTGGGTTGCTGACTTGTACATTGTTTTATGCCGCGATCGCACCGCAAGCAGCACTGAATTCTTTCTTTGGCGCTTCTCTTGAAGGTCAGCTTTCTGAAATCATTGTCCGTAATTGGGGAGCTTTAATAACTCTTGTGGGAGTGATGCAAATATATGGGGCATTTAACTCCCTAAATCGTTCATTAATTGTGGTTATTTCAATTATTAGCAAGCTGACCTTCGTTAGTTTGGTGCTGATTTACGGTAGACAATATCTTGGTCAAG
This sequence comes from Pseudanabaena sp. OTE_75_metabat_487_sub, assembly GCA_031378395.1. Classification (GTDB taxonomy): domain Bacteria; phylum Cyanobacteriota; class Cyanobacteriia; order Pseudanabaenales; family Pseudanabaenaceae; genus Pseudanabaena. The sequence continues at coordinate 6,267 of JANNDZ010000201.1, read as the reverse complement.
CAGGAACTGCGGTGATAATTGATTTGGTGATGGTCATACTATTTATCATTTATATGGTTAGCGATCGCCAAAAAATCACCAATAAAATATAGCAACCGATCAACCAAAAAAATTAGAGCGGTGCGAAGCGCCGCTCTAATTTTTGAATTTTTATGTTAAGAAGCGTAGCAATTTTAGAGAAAGATAGATTTACTTCATATTCTCTATAGCGCTATGAGACAATTACAATAAAATACACGCAAGCAACGCTACGCATATTCATATCCATGAACGCCACAACAAATATTCAGCCCTTTTCTGCCGACGATTTTGCCAACGCCCTCGCCGAACATAACTACGAATTTGCCGTTGGGCAAACGGTGAAGGGAAAGGTTGTGTCAGTAGAAAGTAGTGGCATTTATGTCGATATTGGCGCAAAGTCTTTAGGTTTCCTTCCCATCGAAGAAGCAACTCTGAGTGGTGCTTCGCGCTCTAATAATGATGCTTTCCCCATCGGTAATGAGTACGAATTTCTGATCATTAGTAGTCAAAATGCTGATGGTGAAGTGAAGCTATCGGTGCGCCGTTTGTTATTTAAGCAAGCTTGGCAAACTTTACGGGATTACCAAGCGGAGTCGAAGGTATTCGAGACCAAGGTGATCGGCACAAATAGCGGCGGTGTGATTGTTGATTCTGTTGGTCTACGCGGCTTTGTCCCGCGATCGCATCTTTCTGATAGTTCTGACATGGCTAAATTGATCGGTAAAGTTATACCTGTGATGGTTTTAGATGCCGACGAGACTCGCAAAAAGCTAGTGCTATCTAACCGCCAAGCTGCCAAACTCGCTGCAATGAACCAACTTGCTAAGGGACAACTGATTACAGGTCGAGTATCCAACATTCGTCCTTTTGGAGCCTTTGTGGAATTTGCTGGGGTTTCAGGACTTTTACATGTCAAGGAAATGAGCCAAAAGCCTGTCAGCGATCCTACTCGCGTATTTCAAATTAATGACACGATCAAGGCTGTCGTTGTGGATATCGATGAATCACGCGATCGCATTGCTCTGTCTACCAAGATCCTTGAGCTTCATGCTGGCGAAATGCTCGATAACTCAGCGCAAGTATTTGCTGAAGCCGAAGAACGTCTCGAAAAAAATATCAGCAAGCTCTGGGAAGCCTAATCTCCAAAAAATAAGGTGACGCAAAGCGTCACCTTATTTTTTAGTAATGGAATGCAATTATGTTGCGGGCGCTTTGCGATCGCAACATAATTGCATGATCAGAAAGATCTAATTTTTTTGGTTTTTTAATTTTTTCGTAAGACTAATCAATTTTGAACTTAGAATATTAGCAGTCATCAAAATATTTAAAAATCAGCAATCAAAGTCAAATTTATGGAAACTAATTTTCTTGGTCTTCTAGCTACTGTCCTGGCCGTATTTGTACCTACCGTCTTCTTGCTAACGTTGTACATCCAAACCTCTAGCCGCGAAGAAGGTCAAAGCAGTAAATAAATGAACAAAAAGCACAGCTAAATAGCTGTGCTTTTTAAAGTCAAAAAAATCGCATAGCGGCGCTGTGCGATTTTTTTGTTCATACAGCCATTTCTTGGTAAGTAGCAAGCTGAATCTCGCTTTGCTGAAAAAGGTAATTGACGATCGCAAATAAATTCTTTAACTCAAAAATACTATAGGGTGCAGGATGATGCATAAACCTGTTTCCTTCCAACTTGCCAAACTCCCAATTGATGCCATTAGAGACAATCCCAAATATGGCGATCTCCGATCCCTCAGATGATTGTCCATTTAAACGCTGCGCCGCCACCATCTCTGCTAAACACTGCCCCCAGCCCCAATCGAAATTATCCTGCTTTGCTTCCACGATTAGCAAATATGGCTTATCAAACACAACTTTACCAAGAGGCGATCGCCTAGCCAGAACATACTCAGGATAGCCTGATAAGACATCATCGCAGGTTAGCATCTGATGACTCCAGAGCGTGAATTTGCTGCTATAAGCTTTCCAAACTTCTTTGAGGATTGGATAAATTAAGTTTTCGCAAATCGCAAATTCGGAATTATTTACCACCCCCTCGCGCATCACATATTCTAGGTCTTGCTGAAAGTATTCAGAGACTGGAAACATGGCTTTGGTGACAAAGTTTGCTTCGCTATAGATAACTTGCAATTCTTTGACCGTTGATCCCAGACTTTTGAAGTTGCTAAATGACATATTGGTAGTTTCTAATAACGAGACAAAAAAAGGAGCGCGTTACGCGCTCCTTTTTTGATTAAGGTGCTAGAGCATTGCCTCTGAGCAAACTACCGATCGTCTTGGCGGTAATTTTTAGCTGTGTGAAAGGATTAGCTGGCACGACGGTTTTGTAGAGATAGCTGTCAAAGGTGAGCTTCTGCACATCCTTGTCGGCACACATTTCCACAAAGGCTTCGCGGGTGGCGTTGGTGGCGTAAAACACATTTTGGAGAATGTCGAGAACCTTGTAGGTCAAGCCATACTGTTTGTCCCAACGCTTGATGTAAACCTTGAGATCAGCTTCGGTAGGAATGCGCTTACCTGCTTCGGCAAACTCCACGATTGCTTCGGCGCACATCCGACCCGACTTAGCCGCAAAGTAAATACCTTCGCCGCTTGACTTGGTGACATAGCCAGCCGCATCGCCAACGAGAGCAATCCGACCAACAACACGGCGAGGTCTTGGATGCTCAGGGATTGGGTGCGCTTCGACTTTAATTACTTCGCCACCTTCGATCCTTGGCAAAGCACGGGCGCGGATGCCTGCTTGGAGCTTCTTGATCAGGCGTTGGTTTTTGTGCATTGTGCCAGTCCCAACTGCAACGTGATCATATTTGGGGAATACCCATGCGTAGAAGTCAGGCGAAACATCGTCACCGACATACATCTCGGCTAAATCTTTGTAATACTCCATTTTTTCTGGAGAAATGCGAATCCGCTCTTGGAAGGCGATCGCATAGTTGTAGTCGCCAGCATCCATGGCTTTGGCGACTACGGAGTTAGCACCATCAGCACCGACTATCAAATCGACTTCGAGAGTACGCATGATCCCTTCGTTGCCGCCTTCAGCAAAGTCTGAATAGCTGAGCACGTAAGGCTTCTTACCATTTTCAGTAATCTTGATATCAAGAATGCGACCGTTGATCAGTTTTGCCCCAAGGCTCGCGGCGCGTTCGCGTAAATATGCGTCTAAAACTTCGCGGCGACACATACCGATATATTCATCGGGATTGTCTAATTTGATGTCTACTTCCACATTGCTGGGAGAGATCATCTTCATATTGCGGACGCGGCGATCGATGATTTCATCAGGCAGATCAAATTCTTGCACCATACATAGAGGAATTGCTCCACCGCAGGGTTTGGCGTTGTCCAGTTTACGCTCAAATATGTAGGTCTCAATTCCTGCTTTGGCAAGTGTTTCAGCAGCACATGAACCCGCAGGCCCGCCGCCTACAACAGCAACTCGTAATGTCAAAATACGCTCCTAAAGCTTTATTTAATCGAGGTTTAACTATTCAGGATGTTAGCATTGCCACCAGAGCGATTGGGGCAAAATTGATTAATATTAATATTTGTATTGTTTTATGTATCGCAAAGGAGTAATGAGGACTACTGAGCATCCTTCTTACTTCTTATACCAAAACAGAAAATGGCTAAGCCATTTTCTGTTTTTAAAACCTTTACAGGGTTTTGTTTTTAATTCGCTAAAATGTTGTCACACTTTAATAAATTGGTATTACATCGTTTGTAGATCAAACGAACCAATAAAATTGAGGAAAGTGTTGCTTTGCAACACTTTCCTCAATTTTAGTGGTTCGGGGTTGAGTTTGAAGCGCGGTAATTGAATAGCTAGATCATTGTCTCTATTTTCTGGGTTTCGTGAATGTTGTGCTAGTTTCTAGGAGATATCTCACAGATAAACCTACATATGAAATATCTCACAGACAAGATCACAAATATTTCACGCCGATTGGCTTTTAGATCTGCAGCGCTAATGGTTTTGCTGAGTGCGATCGGGGCAGGGGCGATCGCTAATGCTAGCGAAGCTGCCGAAACCGTCAATTTCCGATTTAGTATTGTTGAAATTTCAGTATCTGTTGATGACTTAGAACATTTTTCTAAAACTGGCGAGCTGCGTGGCGCACTAGACATGGCATCACGCTATATTTCTGCTCCAGATATGGCAAGCTTTAGGCGTATCCTCACAGAGCGAGCTGATGTTCCTGTCTCTCTATTGTCAAGATTTTTATACACATCTCAGGGGGAAAGAGCGTTAGATATTCTAGGAACCTTTATTAAAACTGGCCCAGACCTATCGGGTAATCGAGCGATCCGTGCTGCGGCTGTTTTGGCAACAGCTGACAAACAGAATGGTTTATCTTTGCTCAGTTTCCTACGAAAATTCCCCACATCAGATATTTATTTCGATATTCAAGAAGGTTTACAAGCAGTTGGTGAATTGAGCGACTTGTTGCAAAATACCCAAAAAGTTGTGCAAATGGTCAATGCTGAAGCCACTAAGCAAGCAGGAGCGGTAACGCCAGCGCCTTCACCGATTGAGTTAGCTGATTTGCGGGATCAAGGTAAAACAAAATGGGAACGGTATAGCCTCAAAGCGCCAGCACTGGATAATCGCTATGAAATTCCCTTTTATTTATTTGTCCCAAAACTGACCAATAAGTCTGTACCCATACCTGCGATCGTCCTCTATCCTGGACTACTCTCTAATCGTGAACCATTTCTCTATCTGGCTGAACATCTCGCCTCCTATGGGTTTGCCGTAGTGCTGACGATTTCTCCAAATAGTAGCAATGAGCAGTTAGATAAATTGATTGTTGGTGTAGCGAGTGAGATTGCGCCGCCAGAGAGCTTTATTGAGCGTCCACAGGATATAACAGCGGTACTAAATTATCTAGAGAAGTCTCCACAAGCGACTAATATCAATTGGCAAAACGTGGGCATGGTTGGACATTCTTTTGGTGGGTATGCAGCTCTCGCTTTAGTCAGTGATGCCCAAATCCAGTTCGCTGATTTGGCAGAAGCCTGTCAAGGTAAATATAAGTGGAATGCTTCGCTGTTATTGCAATGCGTAGCATTAGGGTTACCAAACCAAACCTATAAATTGGGAGATTCGCGCATCAAAGCTGTGATTGCTGCTAATCCAGTAACCAGCCATGTTTTGGGTAAAGCTGCTCTGAGCAAAATCACTGTCCCGATCGTGATCGTTGGCAGTTCAGATGATACTTTTGCCCCTGTGGTTTCCGAGCAAATTATGCCTTTTACATGGTTGACGGCTCCAAATCGATATTTAGTATTGCTAAATAAAGCTGGTCATACTGCGGTTACGGCAGTAACTTCAAGCGATCGTCTCAGTACTGAAGTAAGTAATGTTTTGGCTGGTTCAAGTGCGATCGAGTCGCAGGATTATCTCAAGATGCTGAGTGTTGCCTTTTTCAAAACCCATCTAGTTCAAGAAGCTAGTTTTGCTGATTACCTCACACCTACATATTTTGCCAATATCTCCACGCCTTCGGCTCAGGTGAGTTTATTGCGATCGCTCAGCATTGAAGCAATTGACTTAACGATCAAAAATTAGCAAAGTAGGATGGGCAATGCTCACCCTACTTTGCTAATCTCTTAATAGTTCTTAATACACAAACCTTATTTTCTAGATATAACTACCCATAAATTAGAGACTAGTCGTAAAATAGGCAGTCAGATAGGTATTTAAACTGCAATTTATCAACAAAATCCTTTAGCAGCCCCAAATAAAGTAAAAGAGAACAGCACAAGACTATGGTAGCTACTCCTTCTAAACCCGATGTAAGCCAGTCAAACCAACAAAAGGTTAATGGGACTGGCCGACGCGATAGTATCTTGACCCCACGCTTCTACACTACAGACTTTGAAGCAATGGCGAAGATGCAAATCTTCGATCTCACCCCAGATTACGAAGCGATCCTCGAAGAATTTAAATTTGACTACAATCGTCGTCACTTTGTCCGCACTGCTGATTTCAATCAGTCATGGGATCATATTGATCCAAAAGTGAGAGAGCATTTTCGTGTATTCCTCGAAGGATCATGCACCTCAGAATTTTCTGGCTTTCTCCTTTACAAAGAAATTGCCGTCAAAATCAAAGACAAGAATCCACTCATGGCTGAAATCTTTAGCCTGATGAGCCGTGACGAAGCCCGTCATGCAGGTTTCTTAAATAAGGCAATGCCAGATTTCGATCTCCAACTCGATCTT
>JANNDZ010000190.1:0-9288 GCA_031378395.1 Pseudanabaena sp. OTE_75_metabat_487_sub | reverse complement strand
AGAAGATCATTCAGCGATTACTAGATGTTGTGCCTGTTCCTTAATCATAAATTTTCAGGTTCTAGAATGTTTTTATGATTTGAGATTGGGTCGCGATCTCATTTCACTATATCTACATTGCGATCACAACCAAAATGCGATCGTCTCCAATTCAATCTCTACAATCCGCGATCGCCTCAACCTACATAATCCATTTCAAACGTGCTAGTTTGAAATGGATTAGATTATACGCATCTTGCATATTCTTGATGCGAAAACTGGCATTGAACTTTTTTTGACCGCAGTTTGTACTTCTGTATGCTTGTTGTTTTCCTAAGAACAAGGGTGGATATCACAAAGCATAGTTTTTTATCCTTTTGAGGATTGTCAGAAAGTAATCTCATAGATGATTATATTTGTTTAACTGCGTGTGGAATATCACATCCTTTCAATTTATATTAGAAGTAGAGGCTGAGTTTTGGTCTCAGCATTTAGATTAACAAGTTCCATATTCTCAAGAGGTTGAAGCCATCTAAACTTCAATGTTTTGTATTACAGCAATTTGCTTCCAAACCCGTCACAAATTAGAACTGTGGCTTGGCTGGTGGTGGAGTGATAAAAATAGCGATCGCATTATGCACAGGTGCAATCTCAGTTATAGGACGATTGAGAATCTCACCGCCAAGAAACAGGCTCGAAGAACTACCGCCATCAAGATTAAGTGCATCAACTGCTCCCATCTTTTTGAGAACTTCCGCAGTTTGCAATAAGTTGGGGGCAACTCCTTCAGGAGCAGCTTGAACAGTAGCAAGAATTAGTTTACCCTTCTCTTTAGTAGTAGCAATCGCGCTACGATTCGCTGCTTGAGTATCAAATCCCGCTTGAAATTGTTCCAGTTTTCCATCTAGAGATAGACTTCCATTTTTCAACAGCAGTGGGCCAGCACCAATTAAATTAGAAAAATTGGCAAACTTATCAGGAATAAAGGCTTGACGACCGCGAACAGTCATCCCCACAGGTAATTGCTTGGCAGCTTCAGGAGTTTGTCGCGCCACTAAAACATAGCCATCACTGGGGATGGCTATCTGCCCCACACCGACAGCATTACCTTGATATTGAGCAACAACCCGATCGCCACGCACCACGATTAAAAGCTCATTTTCAGTAAGTGGAGAATATACGCTGCCCCAGTTAGGAGTATAACGAGCAATTCCTCGCTGTACATAACCACTATTGAGATTGGTAAGGGCAATGGTTACTTGACTTGCTGTGCTGATCTCTTCTTTGAAATTGAGTCGATCAACAAGGGTTTCTCCTTTCTCATTCCAAGCGATCGCACCTCTAACTAATGCGGTTCCAGCTAGCCAGCGATTGCCTTCCCGAATTGCGCCAACAGGTAACTTCCGAATCCGATTAAAAAATCCACCATTAATTGCGCCTACAGCTTGAGCTTGCTGCACCATTTGCGGAAGAGGCATTAAACCTAAGATGCCATTGGGAGATCCATCAGGATTGCTCCAAATCGGACGTAATTTTAATCGCGGTGATTTTAAATCAACTTCTAAAGCCGTAACTGAAAACTTAATTGTTTTAGGTTCTTTATCTGTTTTTGGCTTGTTGGGAATTTCGACAACTCGTTCAATCCTTCGCAATCCTTCCGCCCATTGAACTGTCAAGCTCGGCGGAATATAGTCGCGCCGCAAGTCGATCACAAGCTTAGGTGTTGGATTACTGAGCATCTCGATCGCAGGATTAATGGATTCATTCATTTGAATCTGAATCTGGGTTAATTTGCCCTGTGGCTGCACATTCACCGACTTCACTAAATTCCCTGCGATCGCATTGAGACCAATTGGCAACCCAGATGCGACTTCAGCGGATACAAATACTGTAATCACATTGCCTTGCTGAGTTACGCGCCAAGGAGTGCGGCGATTTAGATCAATTACAATGCGATCACCCCAAGGCTGCTTACTGCGTCGGACAGCTTGCATTGCGGCATCAGGGGTATAAATATTCAGAGCATTTCCCGCAATTTCTGTGCGCCATTGCTCTGCGAAAGGCGCAAGATCGAGATAGCGAAATTGCCCTGTATTGTCAAAAGCAACCTGCGAAAACGTAGGACTAGAAAACCATCGCAGTCTTTGGCGATCGGCTTTATCCGAATCCAGCATCTGCACTCCTAACCCACCTGTCAGCCAGTCTTCCTGCACATACAGACTTTGCTGCCCTTGCTCCACCTTCCTGATCCAACGCCCCGCCCAAGGCTGTCCATTTAGTTGAATTACATTTCCACTATCGGGTATGGTCGCTGAGGGAGCGCTGTCAGCAATGACAACTTGGCAGCAAACTACTGCAAGGAAGGGAATTAGCGTTTTAGAGTATGTCATGGTCATAATGCTAAACGAGGATTAATTAAAAAATTTTGAGCCACTTCGCTGCTCAAAATTTTTCGGGGATAACTTAAGGTGCAGGATTAAAATAACGAGAGTGAACGGTGTCAATTTCCGCCAAAATCTCAGTATTCAACTGAATATTAGCACTGTCGATATTTTGCTTGAGTTGTTCCATCGTCGTTGCACCAATAATAGTACTAGCTACAAACCAACGACTTCGCACAAATGCTAGCGCTAATTGGGACAATGGCAAATTATATTTACTAGCGATCGCAGCATACTCTGCTGTTGCAGCCTTAACATTAACCTTGTTATAGCGCTGACCAAAGCTAGGAAATAGAGTGATACGAGTATTTGTCACCGAACCTTGAACATACTTGCCAGACAAATGCCCAAAAGCAAGTGGGCTATATGCTAGCAAACTCACTTGTTCCCGATAACAAGCCTCGGCAAGGTGGCTATCAAAGGTGCGATTGATGAGATTGTAAGCATTTTGGATCGATAAAATCTTTGGTAAACCTAGCTGTTTTGCCGTATGGCTAAATTCACAGATTCCCCATGCGGTCTCATTGCTAACTCCTAAATAGCGAATTTTACCTGCTTGAATTAATTCGGCAAAGGTTTCTAGTTGTTCAGCAATAGTGACTATTTCACGCTCTTGCTGAGGGTCGAAGGCAACTTGACCAAACATTGGTACATTGCGATCTGGCCAGTGAATTTGATAGAGATCGATATAGTCTGTTTGTAATCGCTTTAAGCTGTCATCTACGGCTTGCAAAATATTTTTGCGACTGAGAGCAGCGATCGCATCATCACGTAACCACTTGTAATTGCGTCCTGTCCCAATAATTTTGGTCGCAATAATTAACTTGTCGCGTTGTTGCTTAATACGCGGTTGGGCTAACCATTCGCCAATATATTTTTCTGTCTTTCCTTGCGTCTCAGCCTTGGGTGGAACTGGATACATTTCCGCAGTATCAATAAAATTGATGCCCGCAGCGATCGCATAGTCTAATTGCTCATGGGCTTCAGCGATCGAGTTCTGCTGACCATAGGTCATTGTCCCTAAGCAAATCTCGGACACCAACAGTTCACTTGAGCCAAGTCTCTTGTATTCCATGGTTAATGCTGAATATATACCGTAAACATAACAATACTATCCAAAACCCAAAAATGGGAAAGCCGCTTTGCAGCTTTCTCATTTTTGGGTTTTAATACAAAACAAAATATGTCATATGCTCAAATTAGTGTTATAAAGTTCGCAAACTAGTCGCAATCAATTAAGCCAATTCAAAAAATTAGTGCCAAACTTAGTCCCTAACGTTATTCCAGCTGGCATTGTTCCGAGGTGATTTCTTAAAATGGAGAACAATAATATTCGTAATAGTTCTTACGAGCAGACCCTAGCGGGAGTCACCAAGGACTTGTCAGATCTGCGGGCAAATATCTTGGGCAAGCTCAGCCGCGAAATTTTGATTTTACAAGCCCAAAAAAACGCCCTAACTGATGATATTCAGCGACTTCAGTCTCAACGCAAAGAGCTAGAGGTTTTAACTGTAGCTCAGCAAGGGATGAATCAACAAGAAATCCAGCGCCAGCAATGGATCGAGCAACTTGCCCAAGCAATTACATATCATCTTAAAAATGATGTGATCGTTACTAACTCCAAGGTACTTAGCGATCACTCCGAAAATTTTGAGCAGTTAATGCTTAATCTTGATGGCGCTATTCGTGCGACATTCCAGTCTTTACAACGAGATGTGGATACCTATCAGCGCGATCTTGATGATCAGATGCAACGCATGTACACACAAAGACAACAAGGCGAGCTAATGCTCTCAGCGCTTGTTGAAAGAATTGATGAATATTTACGACGATCTTCTAGCGATCGCGCTGGTGGGGGAAATATAGGGGCAAATCCACCAATCAACTTCACGGGGACAGGTTTTGCGGGGGCGATCGGTACGAATGGTAGCAACACAGCCCCGACTATTCCCAATGGCAATGGCAATTACAACCAAATTCAGATCCCCACTTTTAATAGTAGTCAGTTTAGGCAATATGACCAAAATGATACGAGACCCTATGCAGGTGATCCTACTGAACCATTTGAACCATTTAACTCTTTAGAGTCAGTCCCTCCTGTAGTCCAACCAGCTAAGCGTCTTAATGATTGGTGGTTGGGATTTATATTGATTTTGAGCGCTTCAGTCGTTCTGTCCTTCCAGAATGTTTTGGTAAAGGTGATTTTTACCAACTCCCATATTTTGGGGCTATATCATTTTGGTGGATTGATTAAACCGACTGTCCCCAACTCTTTCATGTTGTTGTTGTTGCGAATGCTATTTGCTACTCCGATTATGTGGATCGTTGCTAAGTTTGTTTTTCGGGTGGACGTATTGCGGGACTTTCAGCAATTACTCACGCCTAACCGCAGACTATTATTTTGGCGAGTCGCCTTTAGCGCTTTGTTGCAATTTGCCGCTTTTGCCTTCACTTATGTAGCCATAGGGCTTTTGAAACCGAGCCTTGCAGTTACACTCTTTTTCATTTTTCCGACAGTAACAGTCTTGTTGGCTTGGATTGTATTTGGAGATCGACCAAGTAAAGAACGCTGGTTTGTGATTGGGGTGATCTATATGGGAATCATGATGACCCTTAACATCTTTGGAGAAAAAATTGACACATGGGGTGTAATCGCTGGGATGCTTTCGGGTATTTGCTTTGCAGGTTATATCACCACCTCACAAGCTTGCTTTAAACAACTAAATCCTGTCTCATTTACGTCAATTAACTTTGCAATTATCTTGCTACTGTGCCTTGGGACATTGCCCTTCACATTGGCTTCTATTTCTTTGAATAGCTCACTTATATTTATGTGCTTCTTAATCGCGCTAACTACTTTAGGTGGTTATCTGTTGACTAGTTTTAGTACAAAACTTATGGGTGCTGCCCAAGCATCAATTGTGAGTGCCAGTGGTCCTGTATTTACAACGGTTTTAGCATTTACAATTTTGGGCGACAAATTAGAATTTATCCAGTTATTTGGTGTGTTACTAGTTACGGGTGGAGTCGGTTTACTCAGTTTACAAAATATGTATAAGAGAGCTGCTAGATAACCTGAAACTGCTTTCGCCATTTAAACTCACAATTAAATATAAAACCCCAAAATCTGTACCGCCTGCGTAGCGGTCGGTACAGATTTTGTCTCTGTTTTTTTAATTGTGCCGAAGGGGCTTAATAAAAAGTTTAGAGAGTGCAAGGCGCTTACTAAACTTTTTTGATCAAAAATCCTGTAAAGTAGCTATTACAATCCTTAGGGATAAAAGTGGTCAACCAGTGGTCAAAACCTCACATCATCAAGATCAAGAATCAACAACATCAACTTCGCAAGTTCAACAATCAATGCGATCGCTTTGGCGTGGGCTAGCTCGTGAACAAGGGTTACCAGTGTGGGCATTGTCGGCGATTTTTCTCGTGATGCTGCTGCTATGGAATTGGCAATTAATTGCGGCAACCAGTGCGGGAATTTTTGCCATGATTGCAGTCTATATGATGCAAGACTGGAACTGGAACGTGATTTTGTGGCGAATCCAGAAATTTCTGCAAAGCCCTTATCGGCTTTTACCCCTATCAGTTGCGAGTGGCGCGGCCACAGTTTTTCTGACCTATATGGTATTGGCGGTATGGTCAGATCAAGAAAATCATTGGTTAGCATCAGCCAACATTTTGCAGCTAAGTGCAACTCTAGGGATTTTAGTACTGCTAGTTCGCCAAGCTTTTAGTCAATGGTTGCAGCGCCAACAAGATAATTTCGATCAACTAATTGCTAAACTTGCTGTAAATGACGATCTAGCTCGACTAATTGCCATTAAGCAAATTAATCAATATGTGCAAAACAATCGGCTACCTGTAGCTCAAGAAAGAGCGATCGCTGATTATTGTCAGATATTGCTTAATCGGGAAACAGAGACAACCATGCAAGAAGCAATCTTTGAGACTCTAGAATCTTTGCAATCGATTACTGATAAACCTGCACTACAACGATCAGCTACCCATATTAACTGATGTTATTTGTGACGCTCAGCGCTCCAAAAAACATTGCTATAAAGGAGATGTTTACTAAAGATTCATGCTCACTAAAGATCAAATTCTCGATCGCCAAGTTGCCTTACTAGTTCAGGGTACTCCTGATGCAGAGACTGCCAGTGCAGTTAGTTTGATTGCATCGGTACTAAAGGCGATCGCTCAAAATCTCAAATATACGATCTATTTTGTGATTCAAGATATTGATGGTAGCTGGTTACTGACACCCCTGAGCAATCACGATAATCCTGAACTCGAAAAGACGACAATCTACGCCTATTGCGATCGCACTCCTGCCAATATCGACCGATTAAGGCTAAACGACCAGCATCTTGAATGTGGAGAATACAATGTAATTGATATGCTGTTTCGCTTAATTGGTATGAAACAGGTAGACAGTATTGTATTTTTTGATCGAGCAACAGATACTCAAAATGGTATTGAAATTGTTCGCACTGATGTTGAAGAGTTGTGCGAGAAACAAATTAAACGCGCTCAGTTTGGGCTACAAAAGCTCAACGAACTGAAAAACAATGCCAATATTGCTTAAAACATTAGAGTCAGCGCTAAGCTCTGGCTCTAATAAAAAAAGAGAGAACGCTTTGCGTTCTCTCTTTTTTATTCGTGGTCAATGAATCCGCACATGACAGCGCCATCAATAGAGCCTTTGCCAATAACTAAACATGCGAGATTATCTTTATGGCTCATGGTTACAATGCGATCATAACTACGACCAGTGAGTAGATTGTCAGCGATCGCCATTACTTCAGGAGTCGTATTAACAGCTAGGATGATTTGATTGCGGCTAATATCAGCATTTTCATAACGAACTTCTGTTTGAGGAGCAGTAGGAGTTTGGTAAAGAGCGGCGATGATCGCTGTTTGAGCATTTGCTGGTGCAGCGATCGCGAAACCTGAAACTACGAAACCCGAAATGGCTAAAAATGCGGCGACGATCGTATTTTTGACGATGATATTTTTCATGACTGCCTCTACTCTGCTTTCTCTAATTGCTTCCAACGAACCAGAAAACTAAACTTCTACAATTTAATTCTCTAACAAAAGTAGCAATCGCTGCTTCCTGCTATCAACTCAATCGACTGGGTGAAATCGATTTATCTATGAGTGATTAACTCAATAACAACATCATCAAGCTTTATTCAATTATTGCCAGTGACATCAGATCTCTAACCTTGTGATCGCGATCGCAACCTATAGTGATGTGTAAAGGCAGAGCTTTACAGCACCTTTACTTTTTAGGTTTTATACTGGCAATAGACTAAACAACTAAGAACTAAAAAATGAAAACTCTGATCAATTCTTGTTTGGTGATTTCAGGACTAACTGGAGCGATCGCCTCGATTAGCTTTACAGACCCAGCCTTTGCTGATCCCAACCAAGTTCGTCAAGTTTTGCAAACTAGAGAATGCCAAGGCTGCGATCTTTCGCGCACAAAACTCAGTTTTTCAAATCTGAGAAATGCTAACTTACGCTATGCAAATCTGTTTTCTGCGGATCTTAAACTTGCTGATTTACGAGATGCAAACCTGATTGGCGCGATCCTCGATAAAGCGGATCTTAGAGGAGCCGATCTCACTGGAGCCGATTTGACCAGTGCTTACACGTCAGAAACCAACTTTTGCGGTGCAATTATGCCTGATGGACAAAAATCAAGCGAAGGCTGCCCTAAAGCTCCAAAATAGACAATTCTCTATTGTATTTGTGTAGAATTGTATGCAAAGCCTGGAGAAAGTTGGAAAAATACTAACTAAACTCAATTAAGGCTATAGGCTAGAGATTATTTGAGTCCATCTCACGTCCTTATATTTATTCGTCCCAGCGGAGTTCCGCCATATGATTGACGCTATTATCATTTTCACATTCATCCTAGCTGGAGCAGGCACTGGCTTCCACGGCATTGATTTTTTGCCACCAGATACGCTCGCCCATCTCAATATTCAAAATTTACGCTGGGTAACACTTGGTGTCGGTTCTGTTATAGGTCTAGTCGCAGGACTAATCGTCCAAAACACCTATCGTCGTATCGAGACAAACATTCGATCAATGCCGCTTGAGACGATTTTGGGTCGGGCTGTTGGCTTGGTCTTTGGGCTATTGGTTGCTAACTTGATGCTAGCTCCATTATTTCTAATACCTATTCCTAACAATTTTGACTTTATTAAGCCACTCACCGCGATTTTAGTAAGTATTATTTTTGCTTATTCAGGCATGACCTTGTCCGATACCCACGGGCGAGCATTGTTACGTCTGATCAACCCCAACAATGTTGAAAGTAGTCTCATTGCTGATGGCACACTGCGTACAGCCACAGCGAAGGTTTTAGATACCAGTACGGTGATTGATGGAAGAATTCAGACCTTAATGGAGACGGGCTTTTTAGAGGGTCAATTATTGATTCCCCATTTTGTGATTCAAGAGTTGCAGACGATCGCTGATAGCTCCAATGATCAAAAGAGAGTGCGGGGTAGAAGGGGGCTGGATATTCTCAATAACATGCGCGATCAATTTAGCGATCGCATCACGATTCATTCAGCAGATTACGAAGACTTACATACAGTCGATGCTAAATTAGTGCGCCTAGCCCAAGAGCTAAGCTGTACTTTGATTACCAATGACTACAACCTCAATAAAGTTGCAAATTTGCAACAAGTCGAGGTTTTAAACATTAACGATCTTGCTCAGGCTTTGCGTCCAACTTACTTACCAGGTGACTTGATCGAAATCAAAGTACTTAAGGAAGGCAAAGAAGCATCTCAAGGAATTGGCTATCTTGAAGACGGGACAATGGTTGTCATTGAAGAAGGTC
>JANNDZ010000179.1:0-4255 GCA_031378395.1 Pseudanabaena sp. OTE_75_metabat_487_sub | reverse complement strand
GTACAGAAAACAATTACTACAACCGATAAATACTTTTACCTTACGGTCAATAGTTTAGCGCATATGATTTAAATTTGGGCATAATGTTACATTTAATTTATTTTGTGACAATTTTATAGTTAAACCCCAGAGTAGAGTTGCGAAGTGAAACGTCGCAACTCTACTCTGGGGTTTTGGCTTTGAACAAATACGATTTTGCCAAAAGTAACGGCGGCACATAGCGCCGCCGTTACTTTTAAAATTTAGTCCATCCAACCAATATTTTTATTGTTTATGCGCTGTAACTGTTCGTTAGAGCCAGTTGGACGCGCATAGGGATTGCGATCGCGATGGGGATAGGGTTGCTCAACGGGCTGTTTGCGAGGAGTTGCTCTATTGTTCTGAGGGCTTTGCGACACCAGTTGCGAAGAACTAGCAGCCTCCACTACAGAGATCTGGGCTAATTCTTTAGTTGATTCTACAGTCTTGATCTGCTCCGAAAGTTGAATATTCGCTTCAGCTAAACGCAAATTATCTCGTTTGACTTCTACGAGTTGTTGATCTAGTTCATTTTTGAGACTCTCGATCGCTGCCAGTGATTTCTGTAAAAGCTCAATGTTGGTATGGCTAAATTTCAAATCCTTTTGCAAATCAGCTACAGTTTGCGAAAGCTCAGTTTCTCTTTGACGAGATTGAGCGAGTGATAGCTCTAGATCAGAAACTTTTGCTTTTGTGCGATCGTCTAAACTTGGAGATTTTGCAGCAGCATTTAGTTCAGGACGGCTAGAAGCCTTGCTGACTGGATCAGCAATGGTTTCTGCTTTTACTTCGATAGTTCGTTCAGTTGAATCATTCTTTGCTGGAGATTCAGTTTCTTTCTGGACTTCATCACGCAATAGATCTGAAATCCCGACTTTCTTTTTAGTTGACATTATTTTTTATTTAGTTCTATAAAACAGCCATTTACATTATGAGAGTCCGCTGTCAGTGGACTCTCATAATGCATCACCTTAAAATATCTCGCCTCAGTTCATCGACCACACGTCTATAGTCTGCTTCTGCTTCTCTAGCATTTTTACCTTTCCATTCTGTAACTAATTTCCCATCTAGAGCAGCACGTTCATGAGCTTTGTAAGCTCTCACAAAAGCATGAAAAACAGGTACTCCGACTTCTTGTAAAGTGTTTTGAGCCTCAAGTGCTTCATTAAGACAGCGAGGATCAACACGGGTTAGCAGAACTCGATGGGGAACTTGAGCAGGTCTTACGGTACTTTTGACAGTATCGATGAGAGCCGTTAAATCCATCGGAGCAGGTGGACTGGGCAAAACCAAATAATCAGCGATCGCTACAACTGTAGCTAGTGCATGGGAATGTAGTGCAGGCGGGGTATCTACCAATACTAGATCGTAACTGCTAAGTTTCGGCAATTTTCTTAGATGGGTCGGATCGATTTCTTTGGCAATATCAAAGCCCATGCCCTTCTCACTACGTCCGACCCACCAAGACAAGCTTCCCTGTACATCTGCGTCCACAACTAATACTTTAGCGTCCTGCGCCAAGATACCTGCTAAGGCGATCGCTGTTGTTGTTTTACCTACCCCCCCCTTGCCATTGGTGACGACTACAATTTTTGGGGAATTTGCCATGCTGCTAAGTCTCTTAATAACTTCTAATTAGAAATATAGCGCTTCACGCTCTAAAGCCCAAAATTAGTTGTGATGAAAGTCAGCCTACGGCTGACTTTCATCACAACTAATTTTTTACAATAAAAATCTCTAGCGTGAGCACAAAGCAATCACTCTAGTTTTTTAGGCTTTGATGGTTTACTGAAAAATAAAACCGCGATCGCTAAACAAGCTAGACCAACATTGATGGAGACATCAGCAATATTGAAAATCGCAAATTTGATAATCCGTATATCAATAAAATCAACCACATAACCAGCCACAAAGCGATCGATGCCGTTACCTGCAGCTCCCGCTAAAATACAGCCATAGCCAACCTGTTCCCATCGATTTAAGTTTTTACCAAAAACCCCAAAGGCAACTAACCCTAAACTCACAATCATCGATACCCATTTGAGCCAATCAATCTGACCACTAAACAAGCTAAAGGCAGCGCCTGTATTGGTTGCGTAGGTAAAATGAAAAATACCATTAATCAAAGGAACTGATTTCAACCCCTTGAGATATTGCACGACTAAATATTTCGAGGCTTGATCGAGCACTAATCCCAAAATAGCCGCAGTCCAGTATAGAGAGTTCTCGATTTTGCCAGATGTCATATTAGAGATTTTACTAAAACTTGTAGAACTCAGAGAAACAAATAATTTTTTAAAAAGCCTGCTTTGCAAGCCTTTTAAAAAATTATTTGTTGTTTAATTTAGCGCAAAGCGCTGTGCAGACTTTTATGGATTAATGATACCTAGCCATGCCAATAAACCCTGACCAGTGACAAACTCGATCGCTATAGCGAGGATGAAGCCAATCATCGCTGCTCGACCATTTAATCTTTCTGCATAGGTGTTAAATCCCATTTTCGGATCATTAGCCTGTGGTACTTGAGTTGGTTCAGTCATGATCGAAAAAATCCTCATTTTGTATAAAACTTAATATGATTTTATCGCAATCACCCACATAAAATCGGGAAAGCCAAGACATCACAATACTCCCTCTATGTTTTTGGGATTAAACGATCGCTAAATTTATGGATCGTTTGTATAGCTCAAAAAAGTCTTCACAGCTATACAAAATTCAGATTTAGCCTGTTCTGAAACTTTAAGTTTTGTTTTCGGATTGTAAAGACCGATTTCTTGTAAACTTAGATAAATAAATATGTAAAATCATAAAATTTTACTGAATTGCAGCTAGCAACATAGTGGAGTGTAAACTGGCTTGGAAAACCATAAGGAAAAAATTTTAGTTGTAGACGACGAAGCAAGTATTCGCCGAATTCTGGAGACACGTCTGTCGATGATCGGTTACGAGGTCGTCACCGCCGCAGATGGCGAAGAGGCGATCGAAGTTTTTCATAAAGAGAATCCCGATTTGGTGGTTCTTGATGTAATGATGCCAAAGCTCGACGGTTATGGGGTATGTCAAGAGCTTCGCAAAGAATCTGATATTCCGATTATCATGCTGACAGCCTTAGGTGATGTCGCCGATCGCATTACTGGGCTTGAATTAGGTGCAGATGATTATGTTGTTAAGCCTTTTTCGCCAAAGGAATTAGAAGCTCGAATTCGTTCAGTGTTGCGACGTTTTGATCGCAATGGCACATCAGGTATCCCCAGTTCTGGTGTGATTCATATCAATACGATCAAGATTGATACTAACAAGCGCCAAGTCTATAAATCCGATGAGCGTATTCGCTTGACGGGGATGGAGTTTAGTTTGTTAGAGCTATTAGTCGGGCGATCGGGTGAGGCTTTCTCAAGAGCTGAAATCTTGCAAGAAGTTTGGGGCTACACGCCAGAGCGCCATGTGGATACTCGCGTAGTCGATGTCCATATTTCACGCCTTCGTGCAAAGCTCGAAGAAGATCCTAGTAATCCTGAGTTAATCTTGACTGCGCGTGGCACAGGCTACCTATTCCAGCGGATTATTGATGGCTCAGAATCTAAACAAGCGTAATAGTAAAAGTCTGCCGAAGGCAGACTTTTACTATTACTTATGAAATTTGGCGATCGCTGATTCATAAATTTCTTGCAGCTTTTGAGCATGGATATCCAGAGTAAATTCTGAGTGAAATAACTCATTACCAGCGATACCGATCGCACGAGCTTTATCAAAATCATTTGCCAACTCCGTAATGGCAGATGCTAATTGTTGGGTGTTATTTTGCTCAACCAAAATTCCTGTCTTCCCAGCCTGAATATGTTCAGGGATACCGCCAACATCACTAGCAATCACTGGACGAAATCTTGCATAAGCTTCTAAAGTCACTAACCCCGCAGGCTCTGGCCAAACGCTCGGAAAAATCACGGCAAAACTTTGGCGGTAAAGATCTTCTAATTTCTCTTTTTGACACCATCCATGCCAAGTAATGCGATCACAAATTTGTAAATCCTCTGCTAGCTGACGAACTTGCTGCATCGCCCACCCTTCACCTGCGATGTCAAGATGAATACCAGCATCTAATAGAGGCATCGTTCTTAGTAACCAATCTAGTCCCTTCTCTGGCACAATTCTACCCGCAAACAAGATACGCTGCTGGTTATGGATGGATTTATCTAGAGGCAGATGATTACTTTGAGGTGCAGCAATACCACATTTT
>JANNDZ010000126.1:0-4434 GCA_031378395.1 Pseudanabaena sp. OTE_75_metabat_487_sub | reverse complement strand
CCAATATATACTTCAAGATTTTCTTTTTCTTATTATATTTTGATATCAAAAAACACACAACCCCCCCCCTGGTCCCGCCCCCCCCCCCCCCAACTCTCTTTTGGTAAAAGTCACTGCGATCGCACTTTCGGGTGGAAAAAGCTCAAGGATGGGAAGAGATAAAGCTTTATTAGAAATTAATGGTGAAACTCTATTATCTAGAACTTGTCGAACTGCTTTAGAAGTGGCTGATTCAGTTTATATAGTGGCGCGGAGTCAGGAACAATATCAAGAAGCGATCGCCCAAAATTTACCGCATTCTTATCTAGTTTTAGATCAACAATTTGATGGCGCTTTAGTTGGCTTTTGGCAAGGAATTCAGGTGATCTCAAGTCCTGTTGATTGGCTCTTATTGCTTGCCTGTGATCTGCCAAATCTAAAAGGAGATATTCTCCAGATTTGGACTAGTCAGTTAGCAAATTTACCTGAAACTGCGATCGCCTATTTACCACGTTATGTAGATGAGAATTCGCAAAAGCAATGGGAACCTCTATGCGGTTTCTATCGTTGGCAATGTCAAAATTCTCTCAGAGAATTTATCAATATTGGTGGGCGATCGTTTCAAAAATGGTTGAGTAATCAAGAAGTTGTTGAGATAGAAAATGCCCCTTTAGCGATGATGTTTAATTGCAATACTCCAGAAGATTTTCATTCGATAAAATAAAGGCGCACCCTTTGGGTGCGCTTTTATTTTATGTAATCACTGTTGGGCGATCGCGTCCTGTTAAAGTCTTGATCTGCGCGATTTGGTCGGCAATCTCAATTAACTCCTTCAGCGCTTCCTGAGTATCAAGATTGTGTTTAGCAATATTTGGTTCATAGCTTTCCACATAGAGTCGCAGAGTTGCGCCTTCAGTGCCAGTACCAGAAAGACGGAATACTATGCGCGAGTCATCGGTAAAACCGATCCGCACACCTTGCTTGCTGCTGATACTGCCATCCACAGGATCGGTGTAGCTAAAGTCGTCGCAAAATGCGACTTCATAATTGCCAAACTTCTGACTTGGTAAATCTACAAATTTATTGCGGAGATTGTCGATCAGGGTATTGGCGCGATCGCTATCTACTCCTTCATAATCATGACGAGAATAAAAATTGCGTCCGTAAAGTTGCCAATGTTCCTTAACGATCGCTTCAACCGATTGCTGACGAGCCGCTAACACGTTGAGCCAAAAAAGTACTGCCCAGAGTCCATCCTTTTCGCGGACATGATTGGAACCTGTACCAAAGCTTTCTTCACCACAGAGCGTTGCCTTACCTGCATCGAGCAAATTTCCAAAGAACTTCCAGCCTGTAGGGGTTTCGTAGCATTCAATGCCTAAACGTGCCGCTACGCGATCGGGAGCTTGGCTGGTGGGCATGGAACGAGCAATACCAGCCAGTCCACCTTTATAAGCGGGAACTAGATGAGCATTAGCCGCGAGGATGGCTAAGCTATCGCTGGGGGTGACAAAAAATTTGCAACCTAAAATCATGTTGCGATCGCCATCGCCATCTGAAGCCGCACCAAAGTCAGGGGCATCTTTACCGTAGAGAACTTCGACGAGATCGTGGGCGTAAACTAGGTTCGGATCTGGATGTCCACCACCGAAGTCTTCGAGAGGTACACAACATTGCAAAGCGCTAGCGGGTGCGCCGAGGCGATTAACTAGAATTTCTTGAGCATAGGGGCCAGTTACCGCGTGCATTCCATCAAAGCACATCCGAAAACTTGGAGAAGCCAGTAGTAATTTGATGCGATCGAAATCAAATAATTCGCCCATCAGTTCTGCATAGTCAGCAACGGAGTCGATTACTGCGATCGTGGTATCACCTAATTGAGATTCACCGAGTTGGTCAAGATCAAGATCATCAGCTTCTAGAATCTTATATTCAGTGATGCTCTTAGTGATGTTGTAGATCGCATCAGTAATTTTCTCAGGGGCGGGACCGCCGTTTCCTGTATTGTATTTAATGCCAAAGTCGCCATCTTTGCCTGCGGGATTATGGCTTGCTGAGAGGATAATGCCACCAAAGGCATTGTATTTACGAATAATGCAAGATGCGGCAGGTGTCGATAAAATCCCTCCACGTCCAACGAGGATTTTGCCAAAGCCATTAGCTGCTGACATTTTCAGAATT
This sequence comes from Pseudanabaena sp. OTE_75_metabat_487_sub, assembly GCA_031378395.1. Lineage (GTDB taxonomy): Bacteria > Cyanobacteriota > Cyanobacteriia > Pseudanabaenales > Pseudanabaenaceae > Pseudanabaena. The sequence goes on along the minus strand of JANNDZ010000126.1, from coordinate 2,274 downwards.
ACTTGGATCGCGTGGCGATTGTAATAGCGTCCGTCGCCACCGACGACAAGAGTTTGTCCTTGAAATCCTTCGAGGCTGTCAAATATTGATTGAACGAAATTTTCGAGATAATTAGGCGTTTGAAAAACGGTAACTTTTTTTCTAAGTCCAGAAGTACCGGGCTTCTGGTCAGAGAAAGGGACTGTAGGAACGACTTTGATGCTCATTAAAATTGCTAGCTAAAAATGCTCTGAGTAAATGCTCTAAATACTGAAATGCCCATACCTTTAGGCTTGCTTTCATTTTACGAGTCATTGGTCAGTCAAGCAAAAAAAGAGGCTACACAAATAAGTCGTCTCACAATAATAAAACCAAAAAAATGGTTGTGGCGGACTATGCCCGCCACAACCATTTTTTTGGTTTTATTTAGAACTCATCGACTTGGGTAAAGGAACCAATGGCTCTTCCATAGCAATTAAGATTGGTTCCGGTTTTACTTGGGTAGGAGTAGGAGACTTGATGCTGTTTGCCACTGGGCTAAATTGAGGACCAGAGTTAAATGTGAACATCGAGCCGAATACTCCAACTACAGCGGCAACGGATATGCCAATACCCGCTAATTTCCATTTACGACGCTGCGATCGCTTGTCAATCTCGGCAAAGACACGATTAATCATCACATCTGTCTCTGTTTTGACCGATGAATGTGCGGCTACGGGCACTGGGAGATCAATTAGCGATTGACGTAGCTTTAGTTGTTGTTGATAGAGGCGACGGAAATCAACATCATCGGACAACCACTGTTCGACAAGTTGCTCTTCAGCTTCAGTTACTTCGCCATCTATATACGCACTGAGTAACTCAAAGCGCTCCTCTGGAATAATCATAAAACTATTAAAAATTTGGTTAGCACTCATAACTTAAATACACCCCTCGTTACATATTTGACAAATAGGGTTGTAGTTGCGCTTGTAGTTTCAATCTTGCTCTAGCTATACGTGATTTTACTGTACCAAGCGATACACCTGTTAGTTCAGAAATCTCTTCATAGGATAAACCTTGGATTTCCCTCAACACGATGGTTTCACGGAAGCTAGAAGGTAAATCTTGAATAGCCTTGCGAAGTTCTTCATAAAACTCCTGCGTAGACATATTGTCAATTGGACTAGGAGCCGCGCTAGGTAAGTCCCAAGTCATTTCATCACCATCGCCAGACATAAATGGTGCGTCGAGGGAAACTGAACTGCCAACGCGCTTACGTTTACGTAACTCGTCGTAAAACAAGTTGGTAGCAATTCGACTCAGCCAACCACGAAACTTTTCAGGCTCTTGTAAGCGCTTGATATTACGATATACACGCAGCCAGACTTCTTGAGCAAGATCAGCGCGATCTTGCCAGTCAGGAGCAAGTTTATACAAAACTTGATCGACATAAGATTGATTACGTCGCATGAGTTCTGCAAACGCAGACCTGCTGGTTTGCGCTTCAGTTTGGCACAGTTGCACCAGTTCAACGATGGGGAGCTTATCAACGGACACGGAGTTGGAGGGCGCGTACCCTCCGATGCTGGTTGACCAAGATAGGCTATAACTCATCAATTACTTGCTCCTACTGGACTTGAATCTGCACATGACTTTAAAAAGTCTATGTCTTGATGTTCAAGTTTTAGGACGAAGAATTGAAAAAGTTTGTTCCTATCAAAATAGAGCTTTACTTGATATATAGCACTTTGCAGATTCACTAAACCCACAGATTTCCTGAGAAAGTCCTGCATGGCAGGACTTTCTCAGGAAATCTGTCATTAATCAATGCAAATTGCTGTAAGTTTTACCTAAATCAGGTTTTACTTAAATATCAATGATTAAAGATATTTCAAGAGGGATAATAGCAGTTATTTATGATGTATTTTCTATTTCATCGATTTACTTAAATTTTTTATTTAGACTTAACTTATGCAGCGATCGCAATGGATATCAGTTTTGACAGGCGCTGTCGCCGTACTTTTGGGCGTGGGGTATTTGATTTTGGTGCAGATACTTGATTGGCGCGGTGGTGAGGTGTTACCTGCCCCCGTTGATTTGTCTTCAGCCATTCAAGAATTTTTGCAAACTTAAAAAACAGAAGAAATCAAAACATGCTGCGAAGCAGCATGTTTTGATAATTAAGCCGATGAAACTAACCAGAAAAGGTCATTACAGTGTGAAAGCGATGCTCGATCTGGTGGTTTGGGCGAAACGTAAACCTGTGTCAGTTCGTGAAATTAGCGATCGCCAATCGATACCTGCGCCATATTT
>JANNDZ010000124.1:0-3139 GCA_031378395.1 Pseudanabaena sp. OTE_75_metabat_487_sub | reverse complement strand
CGCATTTTGCCAGCTTCGGCAGGTGTGGCGATCGCTAATTCGATACAACGCACCGTGTCCCGAATATCTAAAAAGCTGCGAGTCTGTCCACCAGAACCATAGACCGTGAGAGGATGACCGATCGCCGCTTGGATACAAAAGCGATTTAGAGCCGTACCAAATACACCATCATAATCAAGGCGATTAATCAGCAATTCATCGGTTCCAGTTTCTTCAGTTAGGACACCATAGACGACACCTTGATTGAGGTCGGTTGCGCGTAAGCCCCAAGTTTTGCAAGCAAAGTGAATATTATGGCTATCATGAACTTTGCTAAGGTGATAAAAACTTCCTGGTTGCTTAGGATAGGGAAGAGTATCTTTGCGCCCATTATGCTCAATGGTGATGTAGCCTTCTTCGATATCGATATTTGGAGTGCCATACTCACCCATCGTCCCCAGCTTAACTAGGTGGCAGTCGGGATTATGTTCTTTAATCGCATAAAGTAAATTGAGTGTTCCAACTACGTTATTGACTTGGGTAAGTACAGCATGTTCGCGATCGATCATCGAAAATGGTGCTGAGCGTTGTTCGCCAAAATGGACAAGCGCATCAGGTTCAAAACAACGGAATGTATTCTGTAAAAATTCATAATTAGTGATGTCACCAATAAACAAGTCAATTTTTTGACCTGAAACAGCTTGCCACTTATATATGCGCTCTTGAATAGAGGCGATCGGTGTGAGCGTCGCAACACCTAACTCATTGTCCCAATGTCGGCGAATTAAGCTATCTAGCACACCAACTTCATATCCTTTATTGGCAAGATGTAAAGCTGTCGCCCATCCGCAATAACCGTCGCCACCAATTACCAGTACTTTCATGAATTCTGTGGGTTACAAAAAATTTGAGTTACAGTTTCCAAATTAACCCTATCAGGATTTATCTCGTTTGTGATGGACAAGACTGAAATTTCTTAAGTTGTATGTGTCGAGAAACACATAGAGTGCTTGAGTTTTGAGGACTTTTCCAGAATAGTCTATATAATTGTGTATATTTGGTATGATCACGCAATTTAGCCGATCGCTGCTTTCAGCCTGCAAGTGTAATGTATTGAAATTAAGATAGCCAAGAGTAGTTATAAAGCTATTCACTAGTTAGCCTAGGACGATCAATCAAGTATGCTTTCGATTGCCGAACTTGCTCATAAACGATATCCGAAGGCGATCGCCGAAATGCTTTGTCAGGAACTACAGCCACTTGACATTGAGCAGCTTAATGTTGAAGTAAATATTGTCGATAGTAGTTTGGAGGTACAGATTCGGACAGATTCTGCCATTGACAAGGAAAAACTGCTGGCATTAGTCCATAGCAAACTTCAGAATTTGCATATAGAATCAGTAGCTAAATTTAGGATTCATTGTTGGCGCAATGATGAAGAAACGCAAAAACAGCGCCTGCTATGGACGGAGCAATTTATGCTAGATCTCCCAAAATCATCACTGACGGCACTTCCAGACATAGTTCCAGAGGCGGATAGTAAGCGAATAGAAACGAGATCGCCTGAACCGCGACTTTCTAAGCAGTCTGTCTTGCAAAATGCGATCAAGAAAATTGCCCCAAGCAATTCTCAAGCTAAAAAAAATCTTCTAGCTGCTGATCTAGATCAGCAAGCACTTGCAAATGGTTTAACAATTAAATCAACAGATCTTGTCAAAGCTGCCAATATTCAGCAACCTCAATCTGATAATAGCTATTGGCAATTGTTGTTTGTTGGCTTATCGATTGTCGCACTAGGATTGGGAATTGGTGCATCGGTCAGAGCAATTACCGCAAAAGCAGTTGTTGAGACAAATTCTTCCGCATCATTAGCAACCCCATCTGTTGAGAATAAAGAAGTAAAAATTACAACAGCTCCAGCAAAAAATATCCCTAGCCAGACTAGTCAACCATTGGCTGTTACTACTCAACCTACACCTAAGGCTAATTCATCTTCGATTGAGCCGATCGCAGCACTTACAAATGAGCAGGAACAAGAACAAATTATAACTTTAGAAAAGTTTAATCGCATTCAAAAAGGAATGACTCTTGAGCAGGTAGAAAAGGTCTTTGGTGCATCTGGCAAGGTTATCGCCGAGAATAACTCAAGCAATAGTGTTGGACAGGTTTATTCTTGGAAAAACCCTCAAGGTAGTAATGCGATTATTGAGTTTAAAGATGGTCAAGTAGTGGCTAAAGCTCAAGCTGGTTTATAGGGTTCTTTGAACAAGAGGATAGGATTAAGCCCCTTGGCAATGCAATAGCAACACAAAAGGGAGAGAGCGCTTTGCGCCCTCTCCCTTTTGTGTTGCTATTGCGATAAAATTACATGCTGGGTAGCTAACTAATTTTTTGATTCAGACAGCTATAAAAACCCAGTAAAAGCCTCGTGGGAGAAAAATTTTTTGGGTATTGATTTACGCAGCTACGTCTACTTAGACAATCTTCAAAAACAACATGCTGCTTATTTAGGAACGGTCGCACAAGGATTTTTACCCTTACCAGGTGACACCTCCCTCTGGATCGAAATTTCCCCAGGTGTTGAAATTAACCGTATTACTGATGTAGCTCTGAAATCAACTTCAGTACGTCCAGGTGTGCAAATTGTTGAACGGTTGTATGGACTACTAGAAATTCATTCGGCAAGTCAAGGGGAAACCCAAGCCGCAGGTCGGGCAATTTTGGAGATGCTGGGCGTGACCGAAGAAGATCGGATTAAGCCAAGATTGTTATCTAGTCAAATTATTCGTAATATTGACGCGCACCAAACCCAGTTAATTAATCGCTTTCGGCGAGGACAGATGTTGTTGTCTGGGCAAACCCTGTACATCATGGAAGTAGAGCCTGCTGCCTATGCGGCGCTTGCGGCAAATGAAGCCGAAAAAGCTGCCTCCATTAATATTTTGGAAATTGTCGCTGTGGGTAGTTTTGGGCGTTTATATCTTGGTGGCGAAGAGCGAGATATTATGGCTGCTTCGGAGGCAGTTTTGAATACGATTAACAATGTCAGAGGTCGGGATGTGTATGGTATCCATCTCAAAGAGTAATCATAAAAACATAAGGATTGCGCCCCTGTGGGGCACAATCCTTATGTTTTTATAAATCATCTTCCCAGCCACAG
>JANNDZ010000424.1:0-4106 GCA_031378395.1 Pseudanabaena sp. OTE_75_metabat_487_sub | reverse complement strand
ATGATCGCTCAAGCTTTTTCGGGTATTGCCAAAGACTTAACGAAGATGAGTACTAAGAGTGCAATTCGTTTAGTCGTGTCGCAGGATGCTCAATCCGCTTTATTCAAATGGGTTGCCATTCTCACAGGTTCTAAGAATGCGCTTAAAGGCATAGGCTTTTTTATCGGTAGTGCATTGTTAGGATTATGTGGATTTGCTAATTCCCTGTGGATTATGGCGGGAGGTCTATTCCTGCTATTGTTCACAGGCTTATTCTTGCCAAAGGGAATGGGCAAAATCAAAGCAAAAGTTAAGTTCAAACAACTCTTTTCTAAAAGCCCTGAGATCAATCTTCTATCAGCAGCCAGATTCTTTTTATTTGGCTCTAGAGATGTGTGGTTTGTGGTGGGATTACCCGTATTTTTACGAAGTGTTTTAGGTTGGTCGTTTTATCAAGTTGGTGGATTTCTCGCCTGTTGGGTAATCGGCTACGGTATCATTCAATCCCTCGCACCAACATTAATTAAGCGATTTGGCTCTGGTCAGCCGCCGCGATCGCAAACTGTGAGATTTTGGACAACTTCCCTAATAGCTGTCCCTGCACTTATTGCGATCGCTCTTCAACTAAATCTCCCAGCAAACTTAGTAATCATCAGCGGTTTACTCATCTTCGGTGTAGTTTTTGCATTTAATTCTTCAGTGCATTCCTATTTAGTTCTCGCCTTCACCGATGATGACAAAGTGGCGCTGAATGTGGGCTTCTACTACATGGCTAATTCAGGCGGACGGTTAGCAGGTACAGTGCTATCGGGATTGGTCTACCAATTTGCTGGTTTAGTCGGTTGCCTCTGGGTATCAACTGCTTTAGTTCTCGCCGCTGCCATGATTACGCGAAAGTTACCTGATCCTGAGCCACAAAAAGCGATCGCATGGAAATCTGAGGGAGAATAGTGCGATCGCATTATTATTAGAGTTCTAATCTTGCTTTTAGGTTAGCTGGAGCGATATAAATACGCGCTTTGCCTCGTTTAGATTGAGCGAGAACTAATAAATTTTTATCCACCAATGTCGCAAGGTAATTTCTAGCAGTGTTCTCAGACACGCCAAAATCAATCACTACTTGCTTTGCCGTAAATTCTCTGCCAGGCGACTTTAGAGCTTCTTTCAAGATTTCAAGATGTCCTCTAATTAACGTTGTTGCCAATGGACTTGTATCTATCCAATTCATGAAGTCATAAAACTCATCTCTTTTTCTATCTATGTATTCGTACAAAGATTTGACTGCTTTTTCAATAGTGTCAACTTGGTTGTAGATAAAATATGTGAGATCGAAATCATCAGTTTCAGTATAAATAAACGACTTGTCATAAGCACCACGTTTTTCTTTGATAAATTTACTGATTGAAATATATTCAAACAACCAATAACCAGACCTGAGAATACTCCAATAAAAAATCGCTCTTGCTGTTCTGCCATTACCATCACCAAAAGGATGAATATAGGCAATCATAAAATGCAAAATAATCGCTTTAATAATTGGATGAATAAAATCTTGGTTTTTTTGACTATGGTTTTGGTTAGCGAAATTGCATAGGTCAACTAGCCTTGATTGTAGGGTTTCACAGTCTGGCGGATAAAATGTATTCTCACCATACAAATCGGAAACTATAATATTATTTTCTTGTCTCAGACTACCTGATATAGCTTCATTGTCAATCGCTTTATAGGTTGCGATCTTATGTAGTTCTAATATAAATTCAATTGACAGCTCCTCATTTTTTCTCTCAACAGCTTTTTTCATTAGCTGATAGTTATTAAAAATCATCTGTTGTGATTTATCTTTTGGAGCAAGATTCTTCTTCAACATCTCCTGTGCAACTTCACGAGTAGTTGAAGCCCCTTCTAACTGTGATGAAGTAATGGCTTCTTCTAACATTAAGCCTTTAACAAAATAATTGTGCTTGTCATCTGATGACATGAAGCTAGGATCAGATCTTATCTCTTGACTTCCACTCATCATTTTATCGATAGAATGTAGCTGAGCAAACAGTGAGTCGGGGATACAGTAACTAAAACAAAAACCTTTTTCAGCTTGTAACAGTTGTAAATAGTTAGTTCTTGCTTGTCTCGAAATCCTAGTCGCTACCCATGCAGCTATTTCGTTGTCGCCCTGCTCGACCCTCCATTTAAACTCATCCCAATGGAAATATCGACCTTTGCGATCGGTTGCATGATATTTGCTGAGTAATGGTACAAATTTTTCGGGTTCAACCTCTTGGATTAGCTCAGAAAAAGTCTTTGGCACTCTAATCTTTGACATAGAGCAAATATTAACTTGATTTTAATTTTTCTAGTCTACGCGATTTCATAACCCGCAATTCTCATTGTGAAACCAATTTTTAAAATTGAGAATAGGTATTTCAACAATAACCATCTAGCTGATTTTGGCTAGCTTGTGGTAGCATCTGATAAGTTCGCTCGACAGTAATGGCAAAAGTCCTTGTACTAAACGCATCCTATGAGCCGCTGAACATCACAAATTGGCAGCGAGCTATTGTGTTGGTCATAAAAGGTAAAGCGGAACAAGTCGAACATAATGGCAGGATGATTTATCCTGGAATGCCCCTGCCTACAGTGATCCGAATGCTGCAATATATCAGCATTCCCTATAAAGAAATCCCCCTTACCCGCCGTAATATTTTGCATCGCGATTCCCATTCCTGTCAGTATTGTGGACATACGGGCGATGACCTGACGCTAGATCATGTCATGCCGCGATCGCGTGGTGGCGGTGACAGCTGGGACAATATTATTACCGCCTGTGTGCGCTGCAACGTCAAAAAAGGCAACCGTACACCTAAAGAAGCATCCATGCCATTAAAAAAGCAACCACGCCGCCCTCACAGTGGATTGCATTTCGAGGTAACAAAATACTTAAGATCAGGAAATCATGACGAATGGCAGAAATATATTATTAATTAGTCTTATAGCTATTACAGCGCTTTGCGCTCAAACTAAAAAGATAGTTGTGGCACAACTATCTTTTTGGTTTAAATAGCCATAAAAGCTTGATTTGTATACCTTTGGGACTAGTTTTTTGCTTTTGTTTGCAGACCAAAGCGCTGTAAACTTTAAAAAATATAAAGTTACTGAAAGAACATTTTATAAATAATGACCAAAAATGTATGGATATTTCCTGGGCAAGGCTCTCAGGCTGTGGGTATGGGCTTAGACCTTGCGGAAATAGGCAAGGATAAGTTTGACAAGGCGGAGAAAATTTTAGGCTGGTCAATTTTAGATAAATCACAGACTGATGCCACAGAACTAGCCAAAACCGAATTTACGCAGCCTTGCCTGTATGTGATTTCAGCCATTCTTTCTGATGTACTAAAGGCTAAAGGTGCAAAGCCTGACGCGGTGACAGGGCATAGTTTGGGTGAATATAGTGCGCTTTATTGTGCAGGTGTCGTGGATTTTGCTACAGGCTTAGAACTAGTGAAGCAGCGATCTCTTTTGATGTCTGAAGCAAGTGGTGGCGCGATGACAGCTTTACTGGGATTTGATCGCCATCAACTAGAAGCAGCGATCGCCCAAACCGCCGATGTCATTTTGGCTAATGATAATAGCAACGATCAAGTAGTAATTTCAGGTACGGAAGCAGCAATCAAGTCGATCTGTGAACAAGTCAAGACTAGAAGGGCAATCCCTTTGAAAGTAAGTGGAGCTTTCCATTCACCGCTTATGGCAGAAGCGGCTACGCAATTTGCACTCACTCTGGAAAAGACCATTTTTAATGATGCGGAGATGCCTGTTATTTCTAATGTTGCGCCAGACGACGCTACAACATCAGGACAAGTTATCCGCGAGCATCTTGCGCAACAAATGACTTCTCCAGTTCGTTGGCGCGAAATCTGCCTATATTTGGCGGCTCAAGGCTATGAAAAAGCGATCGAAGTTGGGTCAGGCAAAGTTTTGACTGGACTCGTTAGAAAATCAGCTCCAAGTCTGGCGCTCGTGAATGTCAGTACATTGGAACAGGCGATCGCTTTTTAGATAAATAAAGCGCTATAAAAAAGCAAAACCCAAGAATTGATTGGCGGCGCTCCGCGCCGCCCATCAATTCTTGG
>JANNDZ010000090.1:0-2051 GCA_031378395.1 Pseudanabaena sp. OTE_75_metabat_487_sub | reverse complement strand
ACATAGAGCTTTTCTAGACCAAGTTCTTTCTCGACCGTGCGCAATGCTTGAATCTGGCAACCCACTCCGATCGCTAATAATCTTTTGATGCCCGACTGCTCGATTTGCTCTAATACTGAAAGGTTCGGCGAAAGGGTGGGTTTATTGACCCTTGCTGCCAAGATTTCTTCACGGTTGCGAGCGATAATTGGCTGGGGCTTGAAGCGATCGTCTTTACTCGATTGCACACAGACTACGCCTTCAACTAAGCCGCGCTCTAGCATCTCGATCGCTAGGGTTGACACAATTCCTGTCCATTGTGCGCCCTCGATCGGCTCAGTTTTACGGGCGGCGATCATTTTTTGATGTACGCCGAAATATAATTCTTGTTCGTTATCGAGATCACGCGATCGCCCATGGGACTGCGTTTCAAGTTCATCAATATGCTGTGTGATAAATGCACAAGCTTCTTTGACGTAATGAATATAGTAGGTATCACAGAGACCGCATTCGCTGCACAGTTCTTTGGCAGGGCGACGCTGGACATCTCCAAGAGCTTTTGCCTTGCGATGGGATGGGACAACCGACATTTTGCTATTTCTGACTAGATGGATCTAGCTAGATCATATCTTTTTTGGGTTATTGGCGAACTAAGCAATGCGATGCACAAAACCCAAAAAACTGTACTGCCCGCGCAGCGGGCGGTACAGTTTTTTGGGTTTTAATTGTGCCGATGCATGTAGAGGCAATTCATGAATTGCCTCTACATGCATCGCGTTGTTTAAAGTGGAATTGAAATACAAAGATTTGTACCTAAGTTTTCTTGGCTTTGAATATCGATATTCCCATCATAAAATTCAACTAAAAGCTTCGCTAGAGATAAGCCTAGTCCCATACCCTGTTGTTCATAAAATTGGCGCTCAAATTGCATAAATGCACCAATATTGGCAATTTGCTGATCTGTCATACCTCGCCCGCTATCGTGGATATTGCATATCCATGCTTTGTCAGTAACCTGACTACTGACAACTACCTTGCTACCTTTTTGGGAATATTTGAACGCATTATCAATTAGCTCTTCAGTAATTTTAGTTAAGTCTTCTGACGAAATGGTGAGATCGAATTCCGCAAGATCTAGCTCTAAATCATCTAAGCGATCGCATGATTTTGCCTTACGCTCACTTAGACTAGTTATCATCATTTTGCTATTGCAAGGATATGTCGAGGTAAATCTGGGCATACCTTGAGATCGCATGACTATTAATCTGCTGTAGAGCAAATAGTTTTGGATCAATCTATAGAGACGTTCAGCCGATTGATGAATACCCTCAGCATATTCATGAACATCAGATGGCAGGAGTTCTTCGCTTTGCATCATCATCAATTCTGACAATCCCATGATTCCTGAAAGAGGAGTCTGCAACTCATGGGGCAGAGATAGGGTAATGCTAGTCCGCAAAGCGTCCATTTTCTCTTCAAAGCGTTTTTCTACAGCTTTTTGTTTGCCAAGACGTACAGCGATCGCTTCTAGCAATTCATCTTTGGAGCAGGGCTTTTCTAAATAATCATCAGCCCCTAGTGACATGCCCCTACGAGTACTGCGTCGATCCATCATCGAAGTCAAAAAGAGAAAAGGAACAGTACTTAAAGTTTTGTCTTGACGTAATTGTTCGAGGACTCCATAACCATTGAGGATGGGCATCATTACGTCACAAAGAATCAAATCAGGATGTCTTTGGCTTGCCAGACTTACTCCTCTTTCCCCATTTTCGGCGGTAATTACCTCAAACCCCTCTACAGAGAGCAAGTCTTCTAAGGACTCACGAATTAAGTCTTCATCTTCGATGACTAATATGCATGTCATGCTTTTGTTCGTTTTTATTTAGATTACCCATTTATTGTTAATAGGCAATCGTCACAGTTTATTTGGGTAGTCAGAGCGATCTCACCAATTCTCATTATGAACCCGATTTTGGGGTTTTCAGCGCTTTCGGCACTGGAAACCCCAAAATCGGGTTTTTGAAAGCCCGCCGTAGGCGGACTTTCAAAAACCCGATTTTTATAATGAGAAT
>JANNDZ010000089.1:0-2037 GCA_031378395.1 Pseudanabaena sp. OTE_75_metabat_487_sub | reverse complement strand
CAAATTACAAACTTGTGAAGTATCACGCTTAAATAGCAGAATTATGCGTAATCCAATTAAATCTTGAAGTTTTCTAACATCTTGCACACTATATTCAAGCCTCTTAAGTTTTTCGGATATAGAGTCCCACGCTTTAACTCTATGCTGAATAGGAAAGCCTAATACAATTCCATCATCCTCAAGTAACCGTTCAATCTGATTAGTTATTTCCGCACAAAAGCGTTGTGCAACAGGCAATAATTCTGAATGTTGCTGATGTAATATCTCAGGATTATGTGGCAAGTCTTTTTTCTTTCCCATGATTATTTGTAGGTTTAGAAGATAAGTAGAATAAACAACAAACTAGTGAATAATTTTTTGAGTTGTAAATACATCAATTGCTTACAATGTAATCTTGTGCCTACTTATATCAATGTGCCGTTTTAAATTTGCTCTTCTCTAAAATATTAGCTTATTTTGTAGATTTACGCTTTACCTAATAGGCGATCGCTTCTTGAACTTCCTGATATGGCGATTTGGCTATAGCATCAAATATTTAAAAATTAACTGCTACAATGACTACAAGCAAATGTTTATGGTAAATGTTGCTATATGGACTATCACAACATCATCACGATTGAATCTGGAAAACGTAGTGGTAAGCCTTGCATAAGAGGGATGCGGATTACCGTTTACGACATTTTAGAGTATCTAGCTGGGGGAATGACAGAAGCTGAAGTTCTGGAAGATTTTTCTGAGCTTACTTTGCAAGATATTAAAGCTTGTCTGAGTTTTGCGGCTGAACGTGAGAAAAGGTTGTTCGTAGCTGCATTATGAAACTGCTTCTAGATGAGAATTTGTCAGATCGGATAGTTTATAGCACTGGCGATTTATATCCTGAATCTGAACACGTTAAGACTTTAGGATTGGTACATACTGATGATGCTTTGATATGGAAACACGCTAAGGAAAATGATTTTGTGATTGTTTCCAAAGATTCAGACTTTCATCAACGGAGTTTGCTTTATGGGCATCCCCCCCAAGTTTATCTACCTTCGCATTGGTAATAGCCCAACTTCTAAAATCGTTGATATTTTGAGGGGGAATTTCGAGATTATCACTGAGTTTGTTGATAGTGAATCAGAAAGTATTTTGGTTTTAGGTTAGGTTATTCATCTAATCTAATTTGGATAAAAAATCTTATTTTCCAAAATTTACGCTTTACCGATTAAGCGATCGCGCAGTAATTTAATTTTGTCGCGAAAAGCAGCAGCTTGCTCAAATTCTTGCTTCTTTGCCGAGTCTTTCATTTGGGCTTCCAGTTCTCCAATTAAAGAGGGAATATCATCAAGGGGAATCTCTTTGGCATTATTTACTACATACTCAAGCTGACGCTCATTAAGTCGGCGCGACACAGATAGAAAGTCAAGAATTGAGTTTCCTTCAATTGATTTTACAATTGATGTAGGCGTGATCTTGTTGTCTTCGTTATATTTAATCTGGATACACCGACGACGCTCTGTTTCAGAGATCGCTTTTTCCATACTCTTGGTCATGCGATCGGCATACATAATTACCTGTCCGCCAATGTTTCGTGCCGCCCGACCGATGGTTTGAATCAGCGATCGCTCTGCTCTCAAGAATCCTTCTTTATCTGCGTCCAAAATTGCTACTAGCGAAACTTCTGGTAAATCTAAACCTTCACGCAATAGATTCACTCCAATCAATACGTCAAATGTCCCTCTGCGAAGATCTTGCAGGATTTCAATCCGTTCAATCGATTTAATGTCTGAATGCAAATAGCGGACTAAAAGATTTCGCTCTTGAAAATATGTGGTCAAATCCTCAGCCATCTTCTTTGTTAGCGTGGTGATTAGGACTCGTTCCTTACGCTTAATCCGTTCTTGAATCTCATGATAGAGGTCATCCACTTGCCCTTCAGTCGGGCGCACAAATATCTCAGGATCGATTACGCCAGTTGGTCTAATAATTTGTTCGACAACTTGTTCTGCGACTTCCATTTCCCAATCCCCAGGGGTCGCGGACACAAAAATACAT
>JANNDZ010000943.1:0-9772 GCA_031378395.1 Pseudanabaena sp. OTE_75_metabat_487_sub | reverse complement strand
CGATCAAGCTCGCGATCGCCTCCCACAGCAAGTATTCTTATCAATATTAGAGCGGCAAACTGGTAAAACCGAGACATCGCAACGGGCTTACTGGTTATTTGTGGTTCCCACCTCAAATGGTTGGCGGCTATCGATGGCATTTATGCGGATTGGTCAAGCGCCGCCTGTAGATGTCAGTGATGCAGCGATCGCAGATGCGACAAATAAGTGGTTGCGAGATTATTGCGATCCTCGTTATCAGCGTTAGGATAGTAGATATCGGCGCAGCCGATATCTACTATGTGGATATGTGGGAAATTATGTCTTTATTTGAATCTGTGCGATCGCAAATGCCTGCGGAAATTCCATCGCAATTAGAACGCATGGATGCTTTCTGGACAAGCTATCGTCAAAGCAATCAGGAAATAGCAAAGGTCGTTCAGACAACTTCAGAGAAGTTAGGCGACAAAGACTTTGATGCGATCGTTTGCGGTGGTACATTGGGCATATTTATTGCCTGTGCATTGCAGAGTCGAAGCTGGCGCGTGGCGATTATTGAACAGGGTATATTGCGGGGCAGAGCGCAGGAGTGGAATATTTCCCGTAAGGAATTAAAGGCATTTCTAGAATTGGATTTATTAACCGAAGCGGAACTAGAAACTGCGATCGCAACTATATATAATCCTGCGAGAGTTGGCTTTCAAGGGGGTAAAGATTTATGGGTGCGCGATATTCTCAATATTGGCGTTGATCCTGTTTACTTATTAGAAATTCTAAAACAGAAGTTTCTAGATGCTGGGGGAATATTATTAGAGAAAACTGCATTTAAACAGGCGATCGCCTATGCTGATGGGGTTGCAGTGGAAGTTGCCCACACCCCAAGCCCCTCTCCCGGAGGAGAGGGGTATAAGAGGATTACGGGGCGATTATTATTGGATGTGATGGGACATTTATCCCCGATCGCCAAGCAAGCGCGATCGCAAGTACAGGGAAATATCAAACCTGATGGCGTTTGTATGGTGGTGGGAAGTTGTGCGAAGGGAATGCCAGAAAAATCCTATGGCGACTTAATTTATAGCTTTACGCCTATCCAAAAACAATGCCAATATTTTTGGGAAGCCTTTCCAGCTAAAGATGGTCGAACCACCTATATGTTCACCTATGTAGATGCTGATCCAAAGCGTCCCAGCTTTGCCGAGCTAATGGAAGACTATTTATTTTGGTTGCCCAAATATCAAGAGATAGAACTTAATCAACTAGAATTTCAGCGAGTTCTCTTTGGTTTTTTCCCCTCTTATAAACAAAATCCTTTGCAAACCCCTTGGGATCGGATTTTGCAGGTTGGTGATAGCTCAGGAATGCAATCGCCGCTTAGCTTTGGTGGATTTGGCGCAATGGTGAGACATTTGCCACGTTTGACCAATGGGATTGATACGGCTTTGCGTAGTGACTTGTTAGCCAAAGAAAACCTGCGATCGCTACAGCCCTATCAACCAAATCTCTCAGTAACTTGGCTATTTCAAAAATCGATGAGTGTCGCTGTCAATCAGCAAATCGAAAGCGATCGTATTAATTATCTGCTAGGTGTAACTTTTAACTCAATGGAGAAATTAGGCGATCGGGTTTTCTATCCATTTCTGCAAGATGTAGTACAGTTTATACCTCTAGCGCGGACGATGCTATCAATGTCTATTGCCGATCCTGTCTTAGTTCTGAAGATCATGCAACAGGTGGGAATTCCTACTTTATTAGATTGGCTAAAGCATTATCTTGGGCTAGGTGCATATAGCTTCTTAAATCAAATTGGTCAGAGAGTGGAACCTGCGATCGGGAATCTCTTGCCTGAGCAAAGATATCAATGGCAACGTCAGATTGACGCATGGTACTACGGTTCAGGTGGCGACTATGAGAAGTAGAAAAGCATACATCTACTGTCTCATAATTCAGAAGAAAAGTTAATTGTTCGAGCTAAGTTTAAATTTGTTAAAGATAAAATATTTAAGTAAGATAAAAATCTTTTTCTTCATCACTAGAAAATTTTGTAGAGTCTAATCTGCGGCATGTACTTTTTACATAATAAGTAGGATGGAAATTAGGATCTTTTATTAGGTTTTTCCACTTTCCCCAATATATATGTCTAATGACAAAAGAAACGAAAGCATGTGGGGTAACTAATTTATTGACTGGCAATCTAATTTGATTTCTAAAACCAAAATGAAAATGTGAAATCGAATGATTAGGCGGATTATAATATTTACTATCATAATCATATCTTATAGGCATTACAGCATTATTGAGTTTTCCTTCGTCAGCCACTTGCTCATAATCTTGGCGAAATAAATCTCCACATTCATCATATGAAAGATCATTACTTGATAGATATTCTTCGTAAGACGGGAAAATAGTAGGAACTTCATAATAAGCATACCTATATACATCTTCACTCGAATTGAAGTCACCAGAAAACTGTAAAAATGAATAGTCCTTGAGTAAAAAATCATAGTCTTTGTTAATTAGAGCTATTTCATGAATCTCTCTGTAGTTATTACCTTGAGATACTTCAAAGAAATCACTAGAAAACTTAGAAGAGCTAAAATTTAAATCCTTAGAATAATTTTCTTCAAGTAGTAGATTAGATTCTTTTAACAGTTTTTTTACCTGTTTATAGCCAATCTCTAATATTGCTAAACTCATTTATTTTATCAATTTAGTTATGAAGAAATTAAATCACGCAATTCATCTTTAGACATTCCTAATCTCTCTGCTTCAATACTAAGTTTTTGAAACTTTTCACGTAAAGCAGCTTTTGTTATATTTATAGGAGCTAAGTCTCTTTGAAATACTTCCATTTGTTCGATATTGGGATATATAAATTCTAAATTAGGCATTTTACTCAATGCCATTCTAATCTCATTTACTAACAGATTAGTCTTAGCACCCATTCCCGTTACATTTAACCATGCTTTTGATCGCGTAAATGCAGTAAATAATTTATTTCTTGCTATTCTAGAATCTTTTTGATCGCAAAAAGTATCTACTCCAATTACATAAACTAATGCAGCTTCATTCCCTTTGGCTTTATATACTGTAGATAAAGTTACACATCCTTCAATAAAAAATTCTGTTTTGTATATATCAGTAAGTACATTATTGGAATTAATACCTATCTCTTTTAAATAATCGCTAATCTTACCAAAATATCTCCTAACCGCTCTATCATCTATACAGACAACAAGAATGTCTTCTGGGTTAAGCTTTTCTTGAACTATATTTTCTCGAATTGAATCACACACCCATTGCACCTCATCATCCATATCAGAAGCAACATGGCATTTTATAAGATCTTCAGGATTTTGCTTGATAGATATAGTTAAAGGGCTATTTTCATCGGGTCTTTTTATGATCATTCTATCTCCTTCTCTACATTCTCCTTGAAGAACTTCGTAGCCTAGGTCAACCCAATGTTCTTTATTCTCAAGCATTTGGATAATTGTAGAATTGTAAATACCGAAGCCAATTGCCATAGCAAGTACTAATATTTCCTTAGGGCTTCGATAAGACTTAGGTAAAACAATATCGTTATCAATTTCAGGGTACTGAGATTGTAATTCAGCTAGATTTATTCCTGAATAACTATACTTATCGTTTTTAAACGTATCAATAGTTGATTGTATTTTTACGTTTAAAATATTTTGCAATTCATCGTAACCCCATACAATGCAGTCATTACGTACTATTTGACGGCACAATTGATAAAATGAGGGTTTGAAATCTTGAGCTTCATCAATTAAAACGTAATCATAGACTTTCTCTAATCTTCCATTTCGTCTATCGAGTAAATCTTTGCAAACAAAATCCAACGGCTCTTCAGACATTGATTTTGCTTCGTTGAAAGATAAGGGCTGAACATTGTTTTGCCTACAGGCTTGGAAGTATACGCCTTTTACTGAACTGCCTCCCCACGCATGTAGAACATGAATTTTTGACCAATCTGGATCACTATCTTCTTGCTGTCTATAAAATCTTGTGATTAAGCGTTTGATATATGCGTATAAACTTTTTGTATTGAATGTATACAAGATAGCTGCATCAGGATTTTCTAAATGAATTAACGCAGCTTTCATTGCTAAAACTATTGTTTTACCTGAACCTGCAAGACCTCTAATTCTTTGCGGACCTTCTAGTTGAGTGATAGCAGCATACTTTTGCTGTCTATCAAAATTTGCTATCTCCGCTTCTAAATGAGCTAAGATTCCTCCCTTAGTATTTGCATCACTATCTGATATGTTTCTAACTTTAGGTTTGATTATTCCCTTAGAACCTTCAAGAACAGCTAAAACTTCATTCAATAACTTATCTGGAATTACTTCTACACTATTATTTTTATTTAATAGTGTATCTATCTCAGAATCATCACATACGATAACGTTTTCTGAATCAATACTTAGTAGGTCTGCTTTATCTATGTATGGAAGATAGATGGTTGCACTTATATTAAAAGTTAAATTATTGCGATCTTTTCTAAGATTCTTATTTTTGATTAGCTTTGAAAGAACAGAACTGTAGATTTGAGACAATTCTTCATCAATTTTAATTAGGATATCTGAGTTTAGCTGTCTTTTAGACCTTGAGTCACACTGAAAAATATGGATTCCATGCACAGGAGAAATCAACGTTAAACTTGGATATTGAATCTCCTCGTCAAAGTTCTTAAATATAGGGAAGTTGTAATGCAGAATAGAATCTTTAAGATTTAAGCTCTCTTCGTTGGCTTCTAAATATCTAACCAAAGCTTGAGAAGCATTATCTGAGTAAAAGCTTTGAGAACGAATGGTTTTCTGCATCTTGTTTGAGCCTTAGCTTACAAAAGTCTAAAAATAAAAAAATTATTATAAATTATTATTGACTTAAGTTAAATCAAGTTAAATAAACGAGAAAATATCGCAAGATCTTTATGAAGTATTTTATGTGTATCCACTTGCTTAATAATATAGCTTAATCCAGCATACATTAGGTATTAGCTTGTAAATTCTTTTGTCAATCCCTCCAATATCAGCGACTTTCACAATGCTTTAGGTCAATTTCTCAGTTACCGCCTCGCCCTGCAAATGACAGAATCTAATCGAATTCTTTACTTAGCCGTACCTATCGATATTTTCACCACCTTCTTCCAAGAACGTTTTACCCAAGCCGCAATTGTTCAGTATGACCTGAAAATTCTAGCCTACGAACCAAATACAGAGGAGATAATTCAATGGAAAAACTAGCCAAATATCGCCAGATTGTACGCGAATTATTAATTGCCCATGCTACTACCAACGAGCCAAACATCGAATGTCAACTTATCTTTGACACTGAACACGATCACTATCAAATACTCGATCTTGGCTGGCAAGGACTAAATCGCATTTATGCCTGTTATATCCATTTAGACATTAAAGATAATAAAATCTGGATTCAGCACAACATGACCGAAGCCGATCTTGGTCAAGAGCTAGTTGAAAAAGGTGTACCAGCTTCAGATATTGTGTTAGGCTTACATCCCCCATACAAGCGCCCCTACACCAACTACGGCGTTGCTTAAGTACTTTATAATTTCTAAAGTACTATTCAGTCTTACTTTTTCTTATTGCAGCAGATCTTTCAATTCCTTCTCACAACGTTTTAAACGTTCTACTAATAAGCTCACAATAAACTTATGAACTGAAGATGCCAATTGAGGATCTTCAGTTTCGATTCTTTCAAAGGCTTGAGTCGAAAGATAATAGAGCCGACTTAAGCGATCGGCAACAACAGAAGCAGAACGAGGTGCATGAGTATATAAGCCCATCTCTCCCAAGATCGTTCCATGATTATAAGTCCGTAGTCGTTTTGTTTGGTCATCAGAGAGTTCAAGAACTACACTGACTTGACCTGAATCCAAAAAATATAGCCCGTTCGATACATCACCTTGACGAAATAGAAACTTCCCTTTAGGGATCTCCAACATTTCAAGATAACCCATTAGCTTACTCACCGACTCATCATCAGGAATGAATTCTTGAAGCTGTTCTTGAAAAGGAATAGATTCATCGTCATACATATGTTTATTTTCCAAAACACGATTCTCGCACCATTCAATTCCCCGATCTAAGTCGTCAAATACATAGCAAATATTTGGCTTGTCCAGAATTAATCCGCTTTGATTGAGTTGTTCTGCGATCGCTGGTTGGAGTTGTGTAAATACTAGATTTAAGTGTAGATTTTTTGCTAATTGTTTTAGCTTCATAAAGCTGAGAACTGCCGAAGAGTCTATACCATTGACTAAACGGAAATCAAAAACAACAAATTGTAACTGGGTTAAATCAGGATTGTTGAGGCGATCGCTAATTTCGTCAATCAAATCATTTGCAGTACCAAAAAAGATAAAGCCATGTAGAACAAGGATATAGATACAGCCAGCTTCATCATGCAAACACATGCGTTGAGGGAAAGAGCGCTGCACATTACTGCGATATGTTGCGCCCGATAACGTATATTTGATTCCCGAAATACGACCGTAATTAAAAATAAAGAAAAAGCAAGCAATTAAAATCCCTGCACCAACCCCTTGCAAAAATCCCCAAATAGCAATAATTATTAAAATTATGATAATGAGAAAATAATCAACAGGTGGAAACTGAAACCAAGCATCGTAAACCCAACGAATCAATAAACTTAAACCAAGATATAAGAGTAATCCCCCCAAAATCGTTTTGGGTAAATAGGCTAAAAAAGAAGAACCAAAAATCAACGTTGCTCCGCAAAATCCGCCTGCGATAATTGCCGCAAGAGGACTAGTCGCCCCTGCTTGCTGATTCAGAAGACTACGGTGAATAGAAAGATAGCTCACGCCACCACCACAAAACCCATTAATCAAATTAGCGAGCCCATTTGCGCGAAGCTCTCGATTTAAATCGATACTTCTAGAAGTAGCTAGTTCTATGCCTGTAGCATTCAAAAGGATCGAGATCATCACAATAACTGTCATCGCAACCACAGTACTACTTTGCTGGATGAAGATTGACCAATTGATATGGGTAAACGTTGACCATTGCCAAGCCTGCCAAAGCTGCTCTTGCGGAAAAGGCTTAAAAAAATAGTCTTCAGCGTTAAGCCAAACAGAAAATGAATGAGTCAGCCCCCACATGCCATCAAAACAAACAATTCCTACCAGCAATAGGCTAGGCAAAGCCAAAAAGTGCTTATAGCGATCGAGCATAAATAAGAGAACTACCGTAAATATTAGTCCTATCAACCACTGAAATAGAGTTTCTAATTGGATAAACTTAGGCAGAGTTTCTAGACTCAGTGAAAAGCCAGTCATTACCTTGAAAGAACTACATGCAATTAGCCAGCCAGCTCCAGCGAGAAAGCCGCCAATTACTGGATAGGGAATGAATCTTACCCACCTGCCTAATTGAAACCAGCCTAAAACAAATAGAAATAGACCAGTTGTCAGCGTACTAAAAATAATCGTAGCCCAAACAGTTGGATATAAAGAAGCTTCACTATTAGTCTTTTGAAGTGAGGTGGTAATCTCCGTTGCTACTAGCGCTAAAATGACTGCCGAGTTAGGATCGGGGCCAGCCAATGCAAAAGGGAAAGAACTCCGACCAGCAACAATAATTGCGGTTATGGTCGCTCCAATTAAGCTAATACCTAAACCTTGAGGAAAAAAGCGTGCGAGATCTCCAGAAAAAATTAGCGCCGCGAAGGAAATACTATAAACAAGGTTTACTAGTCCTGTCGTTATGCCAGCAGACAAATTAGCTAAAAGTGAAGACGCGGAAAATACACGCATAATTTTCAGGATCACAACAATA
The DNA here is from genome assembly GCA_031378395.1 of Pseudanabaena sp. OTE_75_metabat_487_sub. Taxonomy (GTDB): domain Bacteria; phylum Cyanobacteriota; class Cyanobacteriia; order Pseudanabaenales; family Pseudanabaenaceae; genus Pseudanabaena. The sequence goes on along the minus strand of JANNDZ010000943.1, from coordinate 1,949 downwards.
ATTATATCAATGCTCGAATTGGTTAGGTCAAATCAAAACCCAAAGTAAATTTTGCTCCTCTTTATCATCAGCAATTCTGACCATGAAACCAGTCTATGGCTGGCTTTCAAAAAACCAATTTTTATAATGAAAATTGCTATCTTTTCATAATCGTTTCATTTTTTACTTTAAATTATGCTATATTTGAAAAAATGAAACGATTATGAAAAGTAATCATGGAGCCTAAACTCAGTCTTCCTAAAAGTTTGATGTCCTTGAAAAGCTATCAAGCCATCCTTACTACTCTTGTGTTTGCAGTTAGCCTGAGTGGGTGCAACTTCCCAACGACCTCACCACAAACTAGTAACACCCCTAATTCATCAAGTACACCAGATCGCAAAGACAAAAAAGTTATTCTGACCACGTTTACTGTGCTTGCAGACATGACACAAAACGTCGCGGGGGATAAAGCGATCGTGGAGTCGATTACGAAGGTGGGGGCTGAGATTCATGGCTATGAACCTACACCCAGCGATCTCCGTCGCGGTCAATCAGCCGATCTCATTCTTGACAATGGCATGAACTTAGAACGCTGGGCAGAGCGCTTTTATAATAGTTTTCCTAAAGTCGATCGCCTGACCTTAAGCGAAGGCATTCAACCCATCAACATTGCCGAAGATTCCTATCAAGGTAAACCCAATCCTCATGCTTGGATGTCGCCTCAAAATGCCTTGATCTATGTCGAAAATATTCGCAAAGCTCTGAGTAAAGCTGATCCTGTCAATGCTGCAACCTATGCTGCTAATGCCAAAGCCTATAGTCAGCAAATTTTTGCGATCGATGCCAAGCTCAAACAAACTATATCGACAATTCCTCCAGACAAGCGCTACATCGTCAGTTGTGAAGGTGCATTCTCCTATCTTGCCCGTGATTACGGATTGAAGGAAGTTTATATTTGGCCAGTAAATGCTGAGCAGCAAGCCACTCCTAAGCAAGTAGAGAAAGTAATAGAAACAGTCAAAGCAAATAAGATTCCGACCGTATTTTGCGAAAGCACAGTCAGTGATAAAGCGATGCAACAAGTAGTAAAAGAAACTGGAGCAAAATATGGAGGTGTCTTTTATGTGGATTCCCTATCTCCTCCTGATGGACTCACACCAACCTATCTCAAATTACTGGAATACAACGTGAATACTTTAATCAAAGGCTTACAGTAAGGTGGGCAATGCCCACCCTACTACCTCTCTAAATCAAGATCAATGGAGAACAATTATGAATACATTTAGCATCGATATTGAGAATGTAACAGTTGCCTATCATGGCAAGATAGCTTTACATAGTGCATCACTCCAGCTCAAAGCAGGGACAATCTGTGGCTTGGTGGGTATGAATGGTGCAGGTAAGTCTACGTTGTTCAAGGCAGTAATGGGCTTTGTAAGGCCTGTAAACGGAAGAGTATTAATTAACGGGCTTCCAATTCGCCTTGTCCAAAAAAATAACCTAGTTGCCTATGTACCTCAAACAGAAGAAGTAGATTGGAACTTCCCTGTAAGCGTCCATGATGTAGTGATGATGGGACGCTATGGCTATATGAACTTTCTGCGCATTCCGAATGTTCAAGATAAACATGCTGTGCGTGATAGCTTGGAGCGAGTCGAAATGTGGGAAATGCGCGATCGCCAAATCGGTGAGCTATCAGGTGGGCAAAAGAAACGCACATTTTTTGCCAGAGCTTTGGCACAACAAGCTAGGGTTTTGTTGCTAGATGAACCCTTTGCGGGGGTTGATGTCAAGACTGAGAAGCTGATGATCAACCTGCTAATGGAACTCCGCGACGCAGGTTACACGATTTTAATTTCCACCCATGATTTAGATTCGATCACTACATTTTGCGATCAAGTCGTCTTGATCAATCGCACAATTCTCGCCTATGGTGAGACTTCAGAAGTATTTACCGAAGAAAATCTTTC
>JANNDZ010000920.1:0-9745 GCA_031378395.1 Pseudanabaena sp. OTE_75_metabat_487_sub | reverse complement strand
TCCGTGGCAAACATTATTTACCACGGATAAGGATGCTTTAGCAGTTGCTGAGCCTTATGTGGTTCTCCTTGAATAACCCAATTAACCGCCTGAAAGGTTTCGTCATCACATCGATGAAAGGCATATTCAATAAACTCTTTAGAAGTTAGTCTTTGAGACCATCTATCCATTTCAAGATAGTCATCCATGATTGCAAAAAACAGCTCTGGAGTAGTTCGCAACCTTTTATAGCGGCTCGACCATTGAAATTTTGTATGGCGATAATACATTAGTCGCTCGTCTAAGATCCCCACAGGAAATTGACGTGAGATTCTGAGCCACAGTTCTAGATCAGCAGCGATATCATATTTCTCAGCATTGAACAGTCCTACAGTATTCAAAACACTTTTTCGAGCCATAAAAGTCGGACAACAAAACAGGATGTTCTTATATCGCATCAGAAAAGGAAACACTTCTTCATAGTTGAGAAATTCTTTGCCACGAAACTCTCTAGGCATAGTCGCACCGCCATAAACATGACCTTCTTCATCAATAAAATGATCTAGACAAAAGACTGCTCCAGATTTTGGGTTTGATTGTAGATACGCAACTTCTTTTTCAACAATATTTGGTTCATAAATATCATCAGAATGATAAACAGCCACTAAGTCTCCTTTAGCGAGATCAATTGCTCTATTCATTGTTTGAAATCCACCTAAGTTTTGCGGATTACAGAAATATCTAACTCGACTATCTTTGAAGGATTGAACGATATCAGATGTGCGATCGCTCGAACCATCGTCTATGACAACAACCTCTATATTTTGATAAGTCTGTGACAATACGGAGCCTAAAGCCTCGCCAATAGTATTACCAGCATTGTAAGCGGGCATACAAATACTGACTAATGGTTGTGCAATTGCCATATTCAAATACCTCATTGCGATCGTGGATTACCCACTAAACTCTAGATCGATACCACTCGATCATTTCAACCAATCCTTCCTCCAGAGAAACCGATGGTACAAAATCAGTAATTTGTTTTAAACGCTTGGTATCAGCGGCTCGACGAGCATAACCTTCAGGCTTCTCAATGTTATAAAAAATATTTTTGCTAACTCCAGCAATTTTTTGGATGGCGGCAATCAAATCCCGAATCCTGTTTCGTTGTCATGACCAATGTTGATCGGATCAGCCCGATCATAATTCTCAGCTAACAAGCGAATACCTTTCGCAAAATCGTAAGCATGCACAAAAACCCTAGTTTGATTGCCACTGCCCCAGACTTCTACAGGATCATAACCATCTATCACTTTCTTAATCAGTGCAGGAATCACGTGTGAAGTCTGGAGATCAAAATGATCTCTTGGTCCATAGGCATTAAAAGGGCGAGCGACAACTACCCTCATATCCGTTTCTTCTGCATAATAAGCGGCTAGGTTTTCACCCATTCGCTTAGCCCAACCATAACCAGCATTAGCTGGCTCTGGAACGCCGCGAGAACCTTCAGATTCTGGAGTCGGCACGATCGCATCGGCAGGATAAACACAGGCACTACTTACCTGACAAAATTGAGATACTCCTTGTTGGAGAGCCGCTCGTAGCGGTAACTGTTGCAGTAGCATATTCGTTTCAAACATCTCGGATTGATGTTGCTGGCTATAATGGATTCCCGTAATCTTGGCGGCTAGATTAAACACAAATTCCTGTCCTTGACAAGCCTGAAGTGATTGTTGGAAATCCCGTAGATCAAGTTCTAAAAACTCAATTTCTCGTTTAACGGCATTGAGATTTTCTAATTTACCTGTGGCTAAATTATCTGCAACCCTAACTTGCGCTCCAGCCTCAACCAGTTGCTCAACTAGATAGGAGCCTATAAAACCAGCACCTCCAGTAACAAGAACTTTTACTCCACGCCAATACTTCACTTTACAACTCCTGATAAGATTGATTTAAATTAATAACTGGCAAAAATAGAAACTTAAAAAAATTGGGATGTATTCTTAAGATGTAGTTTTTGTGGGTGTCGGAATGCTAGAGGCATCTATCTTTCGTTTCTCAGTTGTAAATTCTTCATGGTAAGAACGTTCTACATTAACTTCCCACAAATCGTGTTCTTCTCCCATAATATTCTCCGATGCTAACATCGCTGTTAACATTGAATGATCTTGGTTATTATAGCGATGCATTCCATTACGACCAACTGTTTGCAAGTTATCAAAGGTCTCCATGTAGTCTTGGATCACTTGCAAATGTTGACGATACTCACCATCGTATACGGGGTAAGCCTTACGTTGTCTTATCACAACGCCATCTTCCACGTCACCAGCTTTAATGCCTAAATTGAGGGCGATCGCTTCTTGAGTCGCTAACTCAATTAGATCAGTACTAGACATTTCCCAAGTTGCATCTCCTTCACTACAAAAATATTCCATTCCTAAGCAAGTTTTGGAGGGATCAGGCACCATTTTGGGACTCCAATTCTTAAAATTTTGAATTCGACCCACCTTAAACTCTGGACTATGAATGTAGATCCAGTTGTCGGGAAATAAATATTCCCGATTCACAACTAGCGACACAATTAAAAAATCTCGGTATTTCAGCCCACGAGATGCTTCTAACACATGGGCCGGTGGTGGTGGGTCGAGTCGATTCATCAACAGCGTAACAGGCATGGAAGAAATGAAGTGTTCACCCATAATCTGCGTAGTTTGTTCGTTCTGCTTTACGGTGATGCTTTTCACCGTTGGCCCATCTCGTTCAACGCGCACCACATCTGTATTCAGTTCGACGGGTATGTCTTGGCTCTCCAAAATCTCCTGACAACGCTCCCACATCATGCCTGGCCCAAGGATCGGGTAATCAAACTCTTTAATCAGGCTTTTCGCATTCTGGCTACCAAAAAGAGCGTTGGTCACCGCTCTTTTTAAAGACATACCTTGAATCCGTTGTGCAGCCCAATCCGCACGAATCTGATTGCAAGGAATTCCCCAGACTTTCTCGGTATAGGTTTTAAAAAAAGTGAGATAGAGCCTTGTACCAAAGCGATCGCTAACCCAATCTTCAAATGTTTCTATCTTTACATTCCTTAAAATCCTCGATTTGAACTTGGCATTGAAGTAGCTCATCAAAAACAAAAAGCTAGTTATGACCCCAAGATTACTCACGGTATTAAAGAGCGAAAGTGGATAGTCATAAAACTTGCCTTGATAATAGATACGAGATAGGCGTGGAACCTTGATGAATTCGTCTCCTAAAATCTCCTGCCAGACTTGATTCACTTCACCCACTTTTGTGAAAAATCGATGTCCACCAATATCAAAGCGATATCCTTTATAAGTCTCTGTTCTAGATATACCTCCAACCTTGTCAGCTTTTTCTAACACGATCGACTTGATGCCTTGCTTGCTTAGTTGATAAGCAGCAGTCAATCCAGCAGGGCCAGCACCAATAATTACAACAGGATATTGTCTAATCATTTATTTTTATAGCTCTTTAGATCTTGACGATGAGTGAGATTAAATGGAGGAAAAACTAGGTTTGTTTGATTTACGTTTAGTAAACAGGTGATAGTGAATAGTACCAATCACAAAAGCGAGACCGCCATAGAAGAAATAGAACCAATGCCAAGGAATAACTCGAAGCGCAAACCATAAACCCCGCTTTTGTCGAAAAAATTGATAGACTGGCAAATTGAGCAATAGAAGTGCCAAACCTAATCCTGATGCGATCGCTAAGGCACTGACAGACCAACAAGAACCTATCACCGCAGCAATTAGGGCATAAGTTAGCACCAAGCTAAGGCGACTCGACAACTTCAGATTTAAGTCGTTAGCAGACAATTGGCGATCGCGCCAAATCAACTCTGTCCAAGGTAAAGCTCGATAAAAAATTTCTGCTCTCAATAAAGAAATTGCTTTCCAGTGCTTTAGATGCTTAACTTGTATAGATCTGCAAAGCTGAATTTGATAACCTGCTTTCTTCAATCTATAGCCTAATTCGATATCTTCAACTGAAGGATATCGATATGATTCGTCAAACCCCCCTATTTCTAGAAATATTTTACGGCGAATCGCGCCGCAAGCTCCCCAGAATGTAGATGCATCTTCAGAGGCAGTCTGGTGAGTGTAGTGGTGAAATAAGTTTTTATATTGCGATAGAAAGTTAGGTGCACCTGGTAAATCATCGTAAGAGCCGATCAAGGCTGCTAAATCTGACTGACTAGAGAATATTTTAGATACTTGACTAACCACATCGCTACAAACTGTTACGTCAGCATCTATAAAAAAAATTATGTCACCGTTAGCTTTACTTGCTCCCAAATTACGAGCGCGTGCAGGTCCACCTGCATTAGGAAAAGCTAATACTGTAGCGCCAAAATCTTCTGCTACTTTATAAGAGTCATCGGTTCCTCCGTCAACAACAATAATAATTTCTGTAGACGGAGGAATGAATTCACTCAGGCTGGACAGGCATCTACGGAAATTTTCGCCGCCATTATGGACTGGAATAATAACTGAAACATTCAACGAAATGATTTGCTCAACAGATGCAGATACACTCATGACAGTCACTGATTACAATAAAAGTAATTATAAAAAATGAGGAGTTTACGTTCAAGAACTCCACAGCAAACTTTAATAGTTAAAAAATATTTAGATTAGAAATTTAGAATCTGAATTACTGTAAAAGTAATACTACTCTTTAAAATAAGATGGCTTTATTTTTTAGATGAAAATCTTAATACTTAATACTTAATACTTAATACTTAATACTTCATGTTAATTCTTGTCTGAATAAAAATGCAAATTATTATGATTATGCCAACTCAAAACTTTAAACTACGAATATCTATTGGTTTGGGTATTGGTACATGTCTAATTTATTTGGCATTCTTGGCTCCGGCCATTTGGAGCATAGACGGTAGTGCCATGTTAGAAGTTGCCATATCACTGGTAAAAAACCAAAACTTCCGAGTTTCAGAAACGACAGGGGCTTTGGGTGTAGATGGATACTATTACTCAAAGTTTTATCCGCTCCCATCAATTATTGCAGTTCCATTGGTTGCATTTGGTTTATTTCTTAGTCAGAGATTGAATTTGCCAGAGGTCTATATTTCTGGAGCTTGTGCTTTAGTCCTGCCAACTCTTTTTACGGCGCTGACGACAGCCATGCTTGTGTTGTTAGCTTTCCGATTAGGCAGCGATCGCCAAGGAGCATGTCTTGCGGCTTTAAGTTTTGCTTTTGGAACAATTGCGATCGCCTATACTAGAGAATTTTATGTGGAACCGTTGCTTGGTCTTTTGATAACTCTCAGCATATATTTAGCTTTCGGTAGAAGCAACACCTCCATTTTTGGAGCTAGCCTTTTATCTGGATTAGCAATTCTAGCAAAACCCCCTGCCATAATTTTAGGTCCACTTTTATCCATATATTTATTTCTAAAAAAGCGTCATTGGTCTATTGCAATTGCTCCATTAATTGGATCGACTGTTGGTGCTTTAATCTATGCTTTCTATAACTATGTCCGATTTGGAAATCCATTTTCATTTGGACAAAGTTGGATGTCCAATGTCTCCTCAGAACTTTTAGCTGCACCCGTTTCTTCAAAAGAAGGCTCGCTCCTTATTGGAGGTTTGTTGGGGCTTTTAGTAAGCCCCAGTCGAGGGATAATTTGGTACTCACCTTGTGTTATTTTAGGACTCATTGGATTTTATTATGCCTATAAGAGTGGAAGTAAGTTTCTAGAGGCATTACTCATTATTGTATTTTCCTTAATCTTTTTAGTTGTTAATTCTGGAGGTTGGTGGATGGGTGGATGGGCTTGGGGACCTCGATATCTCCTCCCAATTTTTCCAATTCTTCTATCCCTAGCTGCCCTGCTAAGAAAGCGCTGGCGATTAGCATTAATTACTTTGGCAACAGTTGGATTTCTGATTAATGCACCTAATTTAGTTTCATTTTATAAACGTTATTATGTCAATGCGGCGGAGCAACAGATTAATGTTTATAGTCCGCAAATTATTTGGTCATTCGAGCATGCGCCATTCAGACAGGGCTGGTCGTTAGCAAGTGAGCAAATTAATGATGCTATGCAGAATGATGTGAAAGCTGTGTTTAAAACAGTGGGAAAACAGCAGCTAAGAGGAGCATTAACTCATATAGTTCCAGTATGGTGGTGGTTCCTACCGATTGTGGGTATTCCTCAATGGATTGGTGCTTTGATCTCTGTGTTAATCGCTGGTTATGGACTTTGGGTAATCGGAACTGTCATATTTGAATCACATTAATAGGAGCAGTAATGAAATGCGTATAGGTATCGACGCTACATGTTGGTCTAATCGGCGCGGATATGGACGCTTTACGCGAGGGCTAATTCAAGCATTAGTAGAAGCTAATATAGACGACGAGTTTATCCTCTTCGTGGATGCTCATACCTTTGCTAAAAATCAGTTTCCTGAACAGGCTACTTGTGTGGTTGTTTCCACAACTCAGGCTCCAACTGAAGCCGCTTCGTCATCTGGACAGCGATCGCTAAAAGATTTGTGGGCGATGATGCAAGCAGTTAATCGCTATCCCTTGGATGTTTTATTTTTTCCAAGCGTCTACACCTATTTCCCTGTAATCACCAAAGCAACGATTATCTTAGGTGTCCATGATGTGATTGCTGAAGACTACCCAGAATTGATCTTTCCACAACGTCGCGGTCGATGGCTTTGGAACTTGAAAGGTTGGTTAGCGCATCACCAAGCAGATTTTATTTTGACTGTCTCTAACCATGCGAAGAATGGAATTATCCGCCATTTCCAGCAGCATACTGCTGATCGGATTTGGGTAATTGACGAAGCCCCCGATCCGATCTTTCGCCCCTTGGCAGCAACCGAAATTGATTGGCAACTATTAGGCAAGCATGGAATTTCTAAGGGCGATCGCTTTTTGCTTTATGTAGGTGGAATTAATCCCCATAAAAATTTGGGAATGCTGATTGAGTCACTGGCGATATTGCATCAGGAAGATGATTGTAAAGATGTGAGACTAGTAATTGTGGGAGATATTAAAACAGATGTCTTTACCCCTGGACTAGATGCACTAAAGACTCAGATTTTACTACGCAACCTAGAGCCAAGTGTTCATTTTACTGGATTCGTTCCAGATGCTGATGTCGTACATTTCTTTAATGCCTCACAAGTCTTGGTGCTGCCATCATTTGCCGAAGGATTTGGACTGCCTGCGATTGAAGGGGCAGCTTGTGGCGCTCCTGTAGTTGCTACGCACAACAGTCCTCTGCCTGATTTATTAGCGGGTGGTGGTCTATTTATTGATCCGACAGATCCAGAGCAACTAACTCAAGCGCTTAGACAAATTCTTAGCGATGAGGAAGGAAGGTGCAGCATGGCGAAAGTTGCTCTTGCCAGCGCTAGACAATTTACTTGGCAGAGATCGGCTCAGCAAATGCAAACCATGTTAGCAAGGCTGGATCGAACAGTATGATGAAACCACTCAAGTTTTGTATGGTCACCACCTTTTATCCCCCCTATAACTTTGGTGGTGATGGTATCTTTGTCCAACGCTTAGTAAATGCCCTAGCTTACGACGGACATACGGTTCATGTCATTCATGATATTGATGCTTTTGCTTTGAGTGCTCCAGTTTTACCTACGGAATCTGTTTCTAATGATCCCCATATCACCATCCATTCGCTAAGTGGTACGGGGGCAATGGATTTGTTGCTTAGCCACCAGCTAGGCCGTCCAGTAGGCAAACATAGTCAGATCAAAGCAATTCTGGAACAAACTGATTTTGATGTGATCCATTTTCATAACATTTCGCTTTTAGGAGGACCAGATGTTCTGCGATACGGCAACGCCATCAAGATCTGTACATTGCACGATCATTGGTTTGTTTGCGCCATGCATGTGCTCTGGCGCTTCGATCGAGAAGCCTGTACAAAGCGAACCTGTATAAGATGTACATTATCAGGAAAGCGTCCACCTCAGATTTGGCGCTATACAGGCAGTGTAGCAAACGCTGCCCACCATGTTGACGCTTTTTTGGCTCCCAGCCACTTTGCCCGTCAAAGTCATTTAGCCAATGGTTTCCCAGCAGCAATTCGCTATCTTCCTCATTTTTTACCAGTGCAAAAGCCCCAAACAAATATAGACATCCCATCGACTTTTTTCCCAAAACGCCCCTATTTCCTATTTGTTGGTCGCCTAGAAAAAATTAAAGGAGTTCAAGTGCTTCTGGAGCAATTTCGTGTTTACAAGGCTGCTGATTTACTGATTGCTGGTACAGGTGTCTATGCCACAGAGCTACATCAAATGGCTCATGGTTTAGGAAATGTGCATTTTCTGGGAAGAGTTGATTATGCTCAACTACAAATACTTTATAAAGACGCGATCGCAGTTATCGTACCTTCGCTCTGCTACGAGACCTTTGGATTGGTGGCTCTAGAGGCTTTCGCGGTTGGGACACCAGTAATTGTGCACAATCTGGGTGCATTGCCAGAAATTGTGCAGGTCGGAGGAGGCTTGGTTTATAACAATGAGCAAGAACTGCTTGATGCAATGGAAGTTCTCCGCACTCAACTGGATCTGCGACAGCATTTAGGAGCGCAAGCTTATCAAATTTTCCTGGAAAATTATACGGAGAAGAAGCATCTGCAACAATACTACAGCCTAATTAGCGAGCTACAAACTATTCCGAGAATTAAAGATCAAGCAGATACTATCAGCAGCATCCAAGAGGTTGAAAAATGAGAGTTCCAATTATTACTTACCATGCGATCGGTGATAGACCGTCCCCACTCTGGACAAGCATTGAGACTTTTGACGCACATCTGTCCGCATTTGCCAAATGCGGCTATCGCACGATTACATTGGCAAACCTCCTAACTCACCTACGTCTGCGAGAACCATTACCAGAGAACACGATTGTGATTACGTTTGATGATGGCTATGCAAGCGTATATCAACATGCGCGATCGCTATTAAAATACTATGGCTTTACGGCTACCATTTTCTTAATTAGTGACTATTGTGGGCGCACCAATCAATGGGCTGGGCAACCTGCATCTGTGCCTGTGGAAGCTTTGCTGTCTTGGGAGCAGGTACGGGAATTAGCGGCTGAAGGCTATGAATTTGGCGCTCATACGCGATCGCATCTTTCTCTCCCTACCCTATTACTAGAAATTGCTGAAGCCGAAATGCATATTTCTCAGCAACAAATTCAAGATCATATAGGACAGGAAGTTAATGTCTTTGCCTACCCTTATGGAGCCACCAATGCCGCCATTACCAAGCTTGCACAACAGCACTTCGATGGGGCTGTAGTTACGGAATTAGGTTTTGTGGATTCTCAAACTAATCCATACATGCTAAATCGAATTGATGCCTACTATTTGTCACCTTTGTGGATATCCCAGATGCATAGTTCCTTGTTCCAACAATATCTATATCTGCGGCAGATACTACGTTCTTTCCGTCGTAACTTTCGTCCAGATTGGCGGTTATAGAACCCATTTGACATCTTAAGAATTAGCGGCAAGACGCTTAAGGAAAAAAAATAAAAAATAAAACTAAACCACTACGCACTGGAAGTGCATAGGTTTGTCTCAGACTGAAAGTCTGCTACTCCAAGATGAAGTTATAGCGATTTTCAGATGAGACAGAGCAAGTTAAAATGGAGAGAAAATGCAAAAAGGAAAACCATACTCACAAGATTTGAGAGAACGAGTAATCGCGGCTTATCAGACAGGAGAAAGTAC
>JANNDZ010000917.1:0-2370 GCA_031378395.1 Pseudanabaena sp. OTE_75_metabat_487_sub | reverse complement strand
TCTGCTATCACCCTCCGCACAAATGCAACCAGTTACTAATTTTGCTCAAGACGCGATCGCGCAGTCTTGGCTACATCCCATTGTCGATTTTTCAATTCCACCCGATCGCATTTATCAAACAATTCCTGCATGGCAATTATTACAGGACAAGCCACAAATTCTTGATTTGCAAAACAGTTCTCAAATCGTAATCATTTCCGCCAATTATCCCGAAGCAGGTGTATTTAAGCAAGGCGAAGATTCCTTCGCGCAACCCACCGCAATTCGCTATTGGCTCCAGCAATCGGCATTAACTAAACAACGTGAAACCTATACAGGTGGAGAGGTACAAGCCTATGCAGTCCATCATTTCTTGCGTGATCGCTACGTTATTCCAATCCCTGACTCATGGACGATACTTTTGTCTCTCTTTAGTGGTGCGATTCTGGTAGGATTTTGGCAACCGCGATCGCGCCGACAGGTCTATATTTTACTTAGTACAAGCCTTAGTCTATATACCTTAGCGAGTATCGAGATTTATATTTCTGGAGGCATTCTCTTGCCCGTAGTCTTTCCTGCGATCGCTGCGATCGTTTACTGCGTGCCTAAGTTAACGTAATACCAATTCACAAAAGTGTGACAACACTTCTGTGAATTAAAACCAAACCCTGTAAGGGTTTTAAAAGCACAAAATGGCGTAGCCATTTAGTGCTTTGGTATTAGTTGACCAGTGCCGATAGTTCGAGATTAGCAGCCTGAAAAGAGGATAAAGCTTCTGATGTCGTAACTTCGGGAAAATGTCTGTAAAAATGGCTGACACTCACAAAGATTTCAGGATACTCTAGAATAATGATTTTATCGATGCGAGAGTTAATTTCCTTGGGCATTATTAGAGGTGCGACTGGTGCAGCCAGCCAAATTTCTCTGTAGGGTAAGATTCTCATGGCGGCGGCGATCACGGCAATCGTTGCGCCTGTGGCGATACCATCATCGACAAGGATTGCGGTTGTATCGGAAATTTCCAAGTGTGGACGGAATGGTTGAAATGTCTGCAGTAGACCTTCGGCTTTGCTCCTAGCATATTGCACAGCATGCGACCATTCGTTAGGTGTGCAATATTCTTTACCCATTTCTAGCATATACCCTTCAGCGGTCACTGCTCCTAGGGCTGTTTCAGGATTAGTAGGCAGCACGATTTTTTTGGCGATCGCCACATCAAGCGGACAACCAAGTTGCTGGGCGATCGGTGCTGCAACTATCACGCCACCACGAGGAATAGCGTAAACAATTGGATTAACAGGTTTTGCTTTGATAATTATCTCTGCTAATAGCAAACCAGCCGAATATCGATCTTCAAATACATCAAGTACTTTCATGGATGATTACACCTCCTTAAGAATAGTCTTGGTTAAATCTACAGGTTCTTGAGCTGCCGCGAATTCCATGCCATTTGCCTCAGCATAGCGCTGCATAAATCGCATAAAGCGATCCCAATATTCGTCCGAGCCTACATTAAACACGATTTCAATTTTTGCCAATTCTTCATCATCGCCTTTATCTTTCCAAAACAACTTGGAACTTTTCGGCTCAATTGAAATCGTGCCTTCACTATCAACTAGACGAATATCATTAAATGATGCCTTAGCAAAACTATTTACCCCTTGCACAGCCTTAATATTTACAAAAGTCATTTTAACGGAATTTTCACCAGTTGAGCGATCGCGTCGCAACCTTACATCACTCAACTCTTCGGGAATCCCTGCAAAAAATTCAATGGATGGAGATGTCATGATAATCACTTCCTTTAAATATTGATAACGGTTAGTGGCTAGCTTGATTGAATTAGGGCAAAAATATGTATTAGGAAAATATAGTCATTGCAAAAAATGTCTTGCTGTAGTGTGGATTAAGTGAACCAGTCTCTATTTTTCGTTCCTGAAGTGGGGGCAACAGCATAAACAATACCTTTATTGTTAAAGTAGAGGTAATTCCAACTATATATATTCCATTCTCTAATTTCTGGCTAATAACAGCAAGAAAAACATAAAACTTAAATACTTTAGAGATGGTACTCCCTTCCCACTAAAGAAATAGGTCTATAAAACCAAGAAATAGCGGTACGGGGCTTTGCCACGCACCGCTATTTCTTGACTGGGAATGGAGTATGAACTTGTGTTGCAAGATCTGAGGGTTTTCTTAAGTTTTGTCGTAACTGAGGATTTGACGCTCTAAAAGCGAGAAAATAGGATGCGATCGATTGCTCGTTTGTTCATACTAAATTGATGAGATTATCCATAAATGGAAAGATGAAATGGTAAGCAACCACAAGCCAAAACGTATTGGCATTTTAACTAGTGGAGGAGATTGTCCTGGGCTCAATGCGGTTATTAG
>JANNDZ010000914.1:0-5510 GCA_031378395.1 Pseudanabaena sp. OTE_75_metabat_487_sub | reverse complement strand
TGAATATCTTTTGCAGAAAAATTTGTTTCAATAAAAACTCCATTTTTTAGCTTGCGAGTGCTACGGAAGTTTTTCTCATCCACTCCAAGTAATCGAGGAAATTGTTCCATGATTTCTTGAAACCGTTCAGGTTCGAGATCGGCAATAGTATTTAAAGTTATTTCTGAAACATCTCGCCAACTCTTCACTGGATATTCTTCGCCGAAGATATGAATTAACTTGGGAATACTACCTTTTAAACTATTGCTTTTGGTAGTGTGTATAGATTCATCACCAAAATAGCTCCAAATTTTGATGACTAAATTTGCTAAATATTCAGCCCTACACTCAATAGAATCTCTACACCATGTATCTTGTTGATGAAAATATCTATTTAAGTCTAGATGGCTTTTCTGAAATTCGGTTCGCTTAGTCAAAAAATCAGAGTTAGACAGTTCTGAGTTATAGGCTGTCAGCGTTAGGTTCCCTAAAGTGTGAATTAACAAATCATGTGTAATCGCCCAATCTTCACCCAAATGATTTTTCCACCAGCTATTTAATGTCTGTGGCATTACATGCTCAATTGAAAGATTCCTCAAGCCTACTTGCTCTTTGTGCCTAAATGATTCCTCAAGAGATTCAAGAATCAGTTTAGCTTTTTCAGTGCGATTATTGCCATATAGTTTTACATCTAACAGTCTCTCTTTAAATTCACTATCTTTGGGATAATCTTTGGTTTGTAGAGTAATTTTCAACCTGTCAATAAAGGAATCAGAAGCTATATTCGCGTCTTTTGCTACTTGAGAATATAGCAATGCAAAAATTCTATTTAATCCTCTCGTTTGAACGTTGCAGACAAAACGACGAAGTATAAAATTCTCTAAAATCTGAAAAACGGTAATAAAATCATCTTCAGAGACTCTATTTTGCATCCACTCGTCATAGCAATTCAGGAGAAAAGGATAGACCGTTGCAACCTCCAGACGATTAATCCGATCAAGATATTTACGAATTCTCAAGTTCTCTTCGCGTTCTGGATTCAATAATCGTGAATAGTAATTAGCAAATTTATGTAAATCTTGCAGGTATGGCAATGCATCACCTTGATTAATTCTCTCTTTAATTTGGAAGTAAGTTTCACTTTGTTTAACATCGATCCCATTCTTGGTTAAATAATGCCGAATAAATTCAGTCAGATCATCTCCCAAGAGATTTTGCATCGGTTGCCAATATTGTTCATAGATTAATTCTTGACTATCCGAATGGATTCTCATGAAAAAATAGTTGCGAATTAGATCTGCTTGCGTTAAGGCTCTACCTTTAGCATTAAGGCTTTCAAAGACAAGATAAGGATCATCATCGGTGCTAAGTACTACACTGACAATTGATAGATTACTACAGATTATTTTTTGAATTTTATAAATATCTACACGAAATTGCTTGATTTTTTTAGAAAAAAAGCTATAACATTCCAAGATTTCGCAATTTTGGGCTTGCTCTTCACTTCTAATCAGTTTATGAAAAACTTCGCGATCTACCTGTGTAGGTTGTAGCTTGTAGTAATCTAATCCTTTCTCATAGGGATTAACCAAGATTGTATTGTCAATTTTAGCTGCAAGTTTTTCATCTTCTACCTGTTTTGCGTGATCTCTTACAGCACAAAGTAAAATGAAAATAGTAGTCAAACGCTGCTGACCATCAATCAACAAATACTTACTTACCCCCTCAGGGATAGAGTTAGTGGGAATAGTGACAATAGATCCCATGAAGTGAGTACGTGGATTTTCTGACTCACAAAGTTCTATGAGATCGTCCCATAAAATTTGCCACTCTGATTTCTTCCAGCTATAAGGACGCTGAAACAAAGGTACAACATATTGTTTTGTCCCTTCAATGATTTGTTGTAGTTTCGTTTCAGATGCTTGCATCAGTTAATTCCCCTTTAAAATTCACTCGATTTTAGTTGCTAGTCTTTGAGCTTTAGAAAAGACTTTAATAGTCATGAAAAACCCTGTTTTCTTAGTCTACAATTAAAATGACCTATGTAAACTACGAAATAGTGGCTTAAGACGATCCGCAATCGCAAAATTCCTCATTTTTTAAAGTGATTGCATAAACTAAACTTTAGTAATTATCCTGAGAATAATTTAATCAAGCAATATGATATGCCCAAAAAAATTCGAGAGCTAAAAAGTATGCTTCTCAAAGCGGGATTTACCTATCGTCCCGCTAAAGGAAGCCATACAGTTTGGGAACATCCACAAACTCCTGACAAAATTACACTTTGTGGTGGTGATGGCGATGATGCTCCACGCTATTTGGAAAAAAGAGTTTTGCAAGACTTGAAAAAATTACAGGAAACAGAAGAATGAACTACCACTACAGCATGACTATTCAATGGTCAGATGAAGACAACCTATTTCTGGTCACATTGCCCGAATTTACCGACGTGATGCAGCCATGTACACATGGTAAAACCTATATCGAAGCTGTAAATAATGCCCAAGATTTAATTGACTCACTGATTGAAATTTATCAGGAAGATGGACAGCAAATTCCTCAACCACGAGTTTTACAAGCAGCATAGTAATGGAATGTATTTACTGCAAAGATCTCCTTAAATCTACGATAGATTTGTATACTTAGAGCTATGAGCTATTGCCTTAATCCAAATTGCCAAAAGCCTGAGAACATAGATAGTGTCGAGGTTTGTCAAACCTGCGGGACAAAGTTGCTGTTGGGCGATCGCTATCGTTCCGTCAAGCTCTTGGGGCGTGGTGGCATGGGGCGGACATTTTTAGCGATCGATCAGTTAAAACCATCCAAACCATTTTGTGCAATCAAGCAATTTTGTCCTCAGACCCAAGGCAATGTTAGCCAAAAGGCTGAGGAACTTTTTCAACAGGAGGTAATACGCCTTGATGAGTTGGGACATCATCAGCAAATACCAGAACTGCTTGCCCATTACATTCAGGAGGGGCAGCAATATCTAGTCCAAGAATATATAGCAGGGCAGAATCTTAATGATGAATTAAAGGAGCAAGGAGCATTTAGTCAGAGCAAAATCCGTCATTTACTTCAGGGTCTTATACCTGTTTTGCAATTTATCCATGCTCAGAATGTGATCCACCGCGATCTTAAACCAGAAAATATTATTCGTCGTCAAAAGCTGCATCATCAATCTAGCCATGATTTAGAGGATTTAGTGCTTGTGGATTTTGGGGCGGCGAAGTATGCGATTCATGCCGATATGAGGCAAACAGGAACTAGCATTGGTAGCCCTGAATTTGTTGCACCAGAACAAGCAAGAGGAAAGGCGCTTTTTAATAGTGATTTATATAGTTTGGGCGTAACTTGTGTGCATCTACTCACCCAAGCCTCCCCCTTTGATTTAATCGATATTGATCACAATTGGGTTTGGCGCGATTATTTGAATGGAAATACTGTTAGCAATGATCTTGGTAAAATTCTTGACAAATTGATTGCGATCGCGCCAAGCAAAAGATATCAGTCTGCGGATGAAGTACTGACGGATCTGCATCCGCAAGGTGCGATCGCCATAAGCAGCAATACTGTAGCTGAATCCCAGCAATCTAATGTTATCTATACTCCAAAATCGATTCACGAAGATCTTGGTAATGGCGTTGTTTTAGAAATGACATCCATTCCTGCGGGAGAATTTATTATGGGTTCCCCTGAAAATGAGGAATCCCATGAAAACACTGAAAGCCCTCAACATCGAGTCAAGATTTCTCCTTTCTTTATGGGGACTTTCCAGATTACACAGACCCAGTTTCGAGAAATCATGAATGCTAGCCCTTCCTATATGGTTGGCGACGATCATCCTGTCGAATGTGTCTCTTGGAATGCTGTGGTTGAATTTTGTGCGCTTCTATCTCAAAAAACAGGACGCAATTACCGATTACCCAGTGAAGCCGAATGGGAATATGCCTGTCGTGCTAATACCAAGACTCCTTTCCACTTTGGAGTTGCGATTAATACTGACTTAGCAAACTATGATGGTCGATATGTCTATCGTGCTGGCGCAAGAGGCGAATACCGACAAACGACTACTCCTGTAGGAAGTTTTCCGCCTAATGCCTTTGGTCTATACGATATGCATGGCAATGTTTGGGAATGGTGTCAAGATTTTTGGCATGACGACTATATTGGTGCGCCCACGAATGGCAGTGCTTGGGACAGTGGTAGAAGTTCTATGTATCGAGTATTAAGGGGTGGCTCTTGGTATGGATATCCTTGGTACTGTCGTTCGGCTGCGCGTGGAAGAGGCAAACAAAGCGATTGGAAACTCTATTATGGGTTTCGTGTGGCTTTAACACTGTAGAAAGAAGCGCTGCTTTCTCTCTAAAATTAATATGATATTATCTGAAGGTAGAAAAGTTTTATCTAAGTCCGTAACCTCAATATAACTTTAAAAATTATGGCATTAGGAAATTTACGACAAAATCTTGACTTTCTCTCGACTCTTAAAGGCGTTGTGACTCTATTGAAAGATCCCTCTCAAACTGAATCTGTGTATGATGTGGAAGATGGACTACGCCATACAAAAGCGACAGAATTGGCAGTGGAGTTTGTCAGGTCTAAACCTGAAGTAGCAGAACTCTTTCAAGAGCGTTATTTAGCACCATCGGTTAATCTTGAGGCTCTGCTGCAACTACCTGAAGCATCTCTCGGATATGTCTATGCTACCTATATCAAAGATGCGGGTTTCGATCCCAACTTCTATCGTCTTGTCAAAGTCGAAGATGATGTCAGCTATTTTCTATTGAGAATGCGTCAAACCCACGATATTTGGCATATTGTCGCTGGCTTTAGTACTGATGTTTTTGGAGAATTAGGTTTAAAGGCTTTTGAACTAGCCCAGACTCATCGCACCATGTCAGCAGTCCTAATTGCGGGCGGATTACTTAGTACTCTATTCAAACAGCCTGAGCAATTGGATAAGTTGCTAGAGCAAATTGCGATCGGATATAGATTGGGCGCAAAAGCAAAACCATTCTTTGCTAAAAAATGGGAAGAAAATTGGGAGAGACCATTGCTAGAGTTGCGGCAAGAATTAGGTGTAGAACCGATGAAAGAATATGTGCCTTAGGACAGTCAAAATGTTTGAGTTGTGAATGTAGCAATTTATTGCAAGGATAATGCTATAGCAATCCGAAATCATTTGTAATTGGATAACGATTATCTGGGGCATTTTCAGATAAGTCAATTAAGCTATAACTCATTTCGGATTGCTATATAGCATCAAGTAATCTATGATTTGGGCTTCTATAATTGCAGTTATAAAAATTACTGGAGAATAAAAATTATGCGACAAACAGGACTGGGCAAAGATACGCCAGCTTGGATTATGCAAGTATGGGCAGCTTTTATCATCTCTACAGTAGGAACTGGTGTGGGGATTTTCTATTTAGAAGGTAATTCTTGGCAAAAAGCTTTTGTTGGAATGGGGTATGTTTTCTCTGTGTCATCAACTTTTACACTTGCCAAAACTATTCGAGACAATCAGG
>JANNDZ010000891.1:0-7545 GCA_031378395.1 Pseudanabaena sp. OTE_75_metabat_487_sub | reverse complement strand
CTTGGGTTTTGGATAGATAGAGCAGCGCTTTGCGATGCCAAATCAAAATAGAGTTGCGGCGCTTAGCGCCACAACTCTATTTTGATTTTTAGAGGCTCAATGCATCAAATGCGGCGCGGTCTGGCAAAATATCAAAAACCTTATCCATTTTGGTTAATTCCAAAATAATTTTGATCTGATCGTTCAGAGAGCAAAGATATAACTTAGCTCCTTTTGCTCTTACTCGTTGCAGCGTTGCCACCATTGCTCCTAGCCCAGAACTATCCATAAAAGAAATATTCGTAAGGTCAAGCAAAATCGTCTCAACTCCAGCCTCTAGGCGATCGCTAACATCTTGACGAATTTGACCGCCTCCAGCACTATCGATAATACCTTCTGGCTCAAATACACTGATCGATTCATTCATTGTTTAATCCTCACTAAATCAATTTGCATGAAAACTGTTTATACTTTTGGAGATTCTTCTTTCGGTTGCCACACAGCCGCTTTGACAACGACACTGAGTAGGCAAACATTATATATTGCCCAACTGCTGTTGAGAAGGTGAACCCAAGGATCTGACAATGTGCCCATCATAAAGCGAATTAAGCTCCATGTCATTCCCACAACAGTGAGAGCAATAATTGTTAATTGTGGCACAACGAGGTAAAGATAATTACCTGACTGCCTTTGTTTTGGAGTGACTTGAAAACTCAGTGGTGTTCCTGAAAATACACTCCATACTGATTGGATAAATAATGGGAACAACGCGATCGCATATTGCTCGGAGCGCCATAGCTCTCCCGCAGGAATCCCCCAAGTTGCGGCAAGGAAGGTTAGGCGATTAATCACGAAAGCAGGAAAGAAATGAATCGCAAAGTCTGCGCCGTAAGCGCTGACAGGAATAATATCTGTAAAGAAAAAGATGATCGGACAACAGATAAAAATTAGAGTGAAGAATCCAGAGAAGTAGCTATACATGGTCTGGAAATATTGCAAGCGCTGCCAAAAAGATAGTCCAGACTTGGTTAAAGGGTTTTCTTGGAGGAGTACCTGAATCGTCCCTTGTGCCCACCGCAGTCGTTGCTTCAAGGTCGAAACTAGATCGTCAGGAGCTAGTCCTTCAGCTAATAGCTCATTGTGATAGACCGATTGCCAGCCTGCACTGTGCAATCGCATGGCAGTGTTCATATCTTCAGTAATACTACTGCTGGACATACCACCAATTAAATTGAATTCGTTAATGCGATCGGCATCTTTGTCTAAAGCTTCTGAGAAGTACTGCAAACCTACACTGAGTAACGCTTCTCTGCGCAAAATTGCATTTGTGCCTGTATAAAATGCTGAATTCAAGCCATCTTTACCCTGCTGAATTGGCCCATAAAATAAATGTGCCGAATGTCCGTAAGGATCGCCTTCAGGTAAGTTGTAGAAGTCTTGTGGGGTTTGGACAAAAGCGATGCGATTACCTTCATATTTACCAGTCCATTGATTGAAACTATAAAAGTAGGGTAGGACACGCTTGAGAAATTGGGGCTTAGGAATGTGATCGGCATCAAGGGTAAGAATAAATGAACCATGAGTCTCTCCAGAAAAAATAGCATGGTTAATATTGCCAGCTTTAGCATGGTGGGGTTGACCTTTGATCTTAGTTCGGCCAATGTAGCGACATCGAATGAGATCGCTTGATTCTCTCTCCTTTTTCTGAATCTCTTTTTCGAGACGTTTCTGCTCAATTAGAAGCCGATCGCTTACGCTAATTCCCGTTGTCGCCTTACCATTCATAATTACAAAGACATCGCGAAGGGTCTGTAAAAATTTGACCGCAGGATGCGATTCCGTTACATTTTGCAAAAAATTATCAGCTTCTTTGGTGTTGGGAAGAAGTTCTTGCAATTGATATAACCTTGTCTCTAGCTCAGCTCGCTCGTTTTCAATACGAGCAGCTTCTACTTGATTTTGGGGCGATCGCAAATCTTCGATCGCTAGCATTTGTGACATTGCTCGCATATCGTCAGATTTGCCATCGTCAAGGATATATACCCGCAATTTATTAACAGGATAATCAATATTAAGAGCCGCTCTAGCTGTTTCTTCGACCATCTCTACGGGCTCGTTGTAGCAGGTGATAAATATATCGACAGTGGGGAAATCATTTATAGCTAAAGATGGACGTAATTGATCAAGCGATCGCACTTCGCGTTCGAGTGGTCTCCATAGCCCAATAGTGAACATTGTGCCGCCGATAAAACTATAAACTTCTGCAAGAAGCAAGGGAATCGATATCCAGAGCGCATTGAAATTTATGGAATGGTTAAATCGCCAGAATATATACCATGCCCCTAAAATAATGTTAATTTCGGCAAGATAGCGAAATAATAAGGTGCGATCCTTTAGGCGCGATCGCATGTTGCCGATAAAGCTTGGCGCGTTCTCAAGAATCGTAGTGGGTGAAGTCATAAACTACCTGCATTTAGTAATTAAAGATGAGCTGATAAGTAGGAAGATCGAGAGAATTAAAACTTGATTAATGACTTAAAAAATTGGGGCATATTTTGAGGTTCTATATACCCGTATGTTTGTTCAGAAATGCTCTCTCTATAGCTTCTACCTATATTTTGAATTTGAGGATTTAAAGCCCAATCACATTCTTTTTGGATATTGAAATAGATGATGGCTTGTACTGATTGAGAAGTAGCAAAATATTTATAAGTGTCATACAACCAATTGTCTTTGGCTATGTTGTTGGGATTTTTGAGGCTTGAGTAGCTACTAGAGGCAATTTGGGTAATAAAAATTGGTTTGTTCGGGGCTAGCTTTTGCATTCTCTGAATATAAGGCTCATAGGCAAGTTCAGGTGTGTCCCAGAGTTTTCTTTGATTGAGTGAACTAGGGCAATAACCCCAGTTATAGCCACTAAAACCGACAATATCGACTTGGGCATCACTCGGATAATAGTTCTCGAAGTCGTGATTGCGAACGCGACTAAACCCATTGGGAGCAAATACCCAAAGTACAGATTTTGAAGGAACATCGAATTCTGCAAAGATTTGCTGAAATCTTTTATATGAGAGTTTGAAATTTACAGGATCGAGGCTATAGGCTTCACCACTGATATTCATCTCTTGCAATGGCGCAATGAACATCATCCGTCCATCACCTTTTTTTGTCCAATCGGCAACAGCCTTGGCAACTCTACGCAAGTCGTTGTCTAAATCACCTCTGGCGATCGCAGCAGCATTATAAGTGGATTTGAGGTTAATAAATGCGGTATAGCCATTATCTCGTAAGAGTTCAAAGCGATGACCAATATTGTAATCAGGATTTTCATCTTGAATATCCATAAAGATGCCAGCGATCGCATGTTTTTTTCCTGCCCATTCCTCCACTTGAAGCAGTTCGCGATTAATCACGCTTTGCTCTCCCGCATAACCACTGGTATAGAGTCCAAGTAAAATAGGAGGCTTGATGACAGTTTTAGATGCTGGCAGTGCCGTGGTTGGTTTCTGGGGAGATGGTTTAATATGCGGTCTAGACTCTGCATCAATAACTCCGTATAGAAATAGACTCAAAATTGGACTGATGAGAAAGGCTAAGTTGAGCAATCGATTTTGCGATTGATTTTTTTTATGGAAGATTGAAGATAATTTAAAAGATTTAAACATGGTGATTACTGAAAACTTTATTAGTAGAGTAAATCAATCAATTTTTGAGCATAAAGTAATAAATTGAACTCTTAACCAATACTTTTAGGCAATAAGTGGAACGCTACCTCTTGCCTTGAACAATATGCTTTCTAGGACGATCGCATTAGTATTAACATCCATTACATTATTCACTCCTAAGCTCGGATCTTCAAATCTTCCTGACAAATAGCCAAGATCTTTGTCAGCTAGATAAATTACAGATTCGCGGAGCTTAATAGCATAGTCATCGGTCTTAAGAACGCTCCAACCAAAGGCTGCTTTGGTACTGACAAATTTTAATTCGGGATGGGGATTACCTCGACTATCGATCGCTTGCCAAGGTTGTCCATTCACAAAAGCGCTGTAGTAAAGAAAGTAAGGTGGTCGATTGATCGAATCTTCATTGATGCAAGTGACAATTTTGGTGCGTTCATAGCGTTGCTTTTGCAGTTGATACAGAGTTTCGGCTTGGCGCTTTCCCATTTCATTCCAGCCAATTTCTAAGCCCCATAGTACATAGGGATCATTGGTGAGATGATTGCTTGCTCCTGAGCTTTGAAGATCGCGGCGATCGGTATCTAAGCTGATGCCATCGACTTGTACAGTTTTGATCGGTGGATTGTTGAGAGCATTTTTAGCTTCTAGATCCCAGAGTTTGAGACAGTTCGCAGCATATTGCTCATAGCCCAGTCGTCCTTCTTGCAGATATTGCAGGCGATCGCTAGAGTCAGGATGTCCACCATAGAGCAAACCATCTTTGACTAATTTGGCTAATTCCCAACGCTTAACAATGTTATTAATGCGATCGCGATAGGCGGGATGATGAACCCGCATGACATGCATCGCGCCCAAAAAACGTGCTGTATCTAGAGCCGACCAACCGCTGATACCATTGGGGTCAGGGGTGTTATCGAGCTGAAACATTGCGGCAGAGACAGTGCTATAGGCTTTGTTTGGTAAGCCATGTTTAGGCAATGACAACTTTTCGAGGGTATTCAGGATCGTAGTTAGACGCTGCTGGAAAATTTCTGGTGAAATTATGCCAAGCTGCTGGGCAGCATGTAAGCCGAGTAAAGCACTGCCTTGATCCCAAAGCGTTGTCCATGCATAGCCATTAACCGCATTGACCAGCCCTGTCTGCGGATTGGAGTTATTCTCAAAATATTTCCATGCTTGCTTTGCGGCGATCGTATCAGCTTCTGATAAAACGATCGGTTGAGCTTTGAGCGGTGGCGATTCAATTGGAGTGACTGCTACTGGAACTGGTTGTTTGACAACAGCAGGAATATCTGGAGCTTTCGCTGGTAATTCCTCTGGAGGTTTGGGAATGCTGGCAACTTCAGCATTTAGTGAAGCCCAAAAAGTATTAGTTCCATCAGTGACAAGTTTTGCAGTTGGAATTTTGCTAGTTGGTAATCCTCGGCTCATGTCGTCGGAAGCGATCGCTTGCCACCAAGGAGAATTATTTGACGTAGGGCGTAAAAGAGGCTGGCGATTAGTTGCCCGATAGAGCATTGCTTGCAAAATCAAGCTATTGGTATTGGCGGTTTGATTGTTTTCGCGATTGCCAGAGCTTTCGTAAAAACCTTCGTAAAAGCCAAGTTGGGGATTATAAAGATCGGTAACAGACTGCCAAAGTTCACGACTATAGGGATCGTCAGGAAAAAGCGCATACATTGCAAAAGCTACACCTGTGCTGACAAGGCGATCGCTTTTAACCGATTTACCCTCATCATCAAGGTTTGCCCAGCCCTGACCATTGCCAACGATCGTGCTATGCAAAACAAATGGAGGGGTATTGATTGCCGCCGTATTGGCTGCGGTGAATAACTTCGTGCGTCGATAGCGCTCTGCTTGCGCTTTAAAAATCGGCTCTGCTAAAGCTCTCATCTGAGGATCGAATCCAAACTCTAAGCCGTAAAGTAAAAATGGTTCACTAACGGTATAAATTGGCTCCTTTGATTTTGGTGCGTCATTTCGTTGTACAGGAACTTCCATGCCTTCGATATTGGCTTTGGTATATTGAGTTCCAACTACGGAGCGTTCAACATCAAATCCCCATAGCTGAAATGCTCTGGCGGCATATTCGCTATAGCCTAAGCGGGTTTCAGGAAGAGCACGAGCCAAGCTGCGTCCTGCGTTATCTCTAGTGACAGTGCCGCTAACTAGACCGCGATCGCGAACTACCCGCAAATATGACCAATCTAGTAAAGTGCGATCTACGGCATCAGTATATTGAGGGTAACAGGACTTTAATCCATACAAAGCCGATAGAAATCGACCCAGATCGGCAGCCGACCAGCCTGTGCCATCAGTAGGATTGCCGCCATAGTCCACAGGCTGCAATGACCAAGGATCGTAAGCGCGGTTAGGTAACTCGCCGCCAACTAATGGAAGTTGCTTGACCGTGCCCAGCAATTGCCTCACATATCGATCAAATTCATCTTGAGGAATTATTTCTAAGACCCTTGCCGATCGCAAAGCCGCAAGGTAGTCACCCAAACCCCAGAGCGTCACGCCCTTAAAATCACTGCGATCGTTAATTAAACCCGTTGCTTGAGAATTAGTCCGAAAATATTGCCAAGCAGCTAGAGCATAGCGACGTTCAGATATGGACAAAGGTTGGCTTAGTTTTGGGCAAGGCGTGGACTCCGCAGGAACTGGTGCGATCGGCTCTGGTATTGCTGCCGCAGTTGCATCGGCGTTATCACTTGTCTCTGAACCTATGGACGCTGGAGTTGGCTTTAAATCTCCGCGATCGACGATAGGACGATTTCCCCTTGCTTTGTAATAGAGGATTTCTAAAATCAGCCCATTCGTATTTCCTGTCAAAGACTTATTCGGAATCTTCGAGGCTTCATAAAGTCCTGCATAAAAGCCGTCATCTTTGGGGCTGCGTAAACCTTTAACTGCATCAAAAACCTTTTTTGCATAGGCATTGGTGGGATAGAGATAGCGCCAACCAAAAGCAGCCTTAGTACTGATACTCCGAAATTGTGGAATCGGCTTATTCTCATCGGTGATCGCGGCAAAATTCACCCCATTGGAATAAACCGTATTGTAAATAAAGTAAGGCGGCGCATCAAGGTTATCTTCGGTTACAGCAGTTAACTGACCTGTATTGGAATAGCGACGACGCTGTACTTCCAAGACTCTTCCTGCATAATCCGCTAGTTCTGCATCCCAGCCAAACTCAATCCCATCAAGGATATAAGACTCACTGACCACATAGTTATTAGCATTGGTACTTTGGAAATCCCTTAAATCCACTGGGATTTTGATGCCATAGATATCCACAAATTTAAAGGGCTGCGAAGATTTGGCTTTGTCCGCTTTAAATCCCCATAGTTCATAACCACGCACGGCATATTCTTCGTAGCCTAGTCTTCCTTCTTGGACTAGCATCGTTTTGCCGTCAGGTGCGATCGTTGCGCCATAGAGTTGATCGTTTTGGAGCGATCGCGCTAATTGCCAATTCCCCAAAATTCCCTTCATCCAGTCACCATATTTAGGATGACAGGTACGAATAATATGGAACGCTGCAAGGATTCTACCAATATCTAAAGCTGACCAACCAATACCGCGTGGAGTCGGATTATTGCCATAGTCCACCATCGCGCTGTTAGCAGTGTTGTAGACCTTATTGGGCAGAGCGCCATCAAATAGTTTGAGTGAACCTAAAGACCCCAGAAACTTATTGAACTTTTCGTCAAATTCTTTTTGAGAAATTAAGTCCAGCCAGCGTGCCGTATTCAGAGCCACTAGATAATTACCAATATCCCAGAGCGTCGCCGAGGGATATCCTCCCGTCGCATTCACAAATCCTGTGGCAGGTTGATAGTTCTTCGCGAAATATTGCCAAGCGGCTCGAGCATATTCC
>JANNDZ010000397.1:0-2643 GCA_031378395.1 Pseudanabaena sp. OTE_75_metabat_487_sub | reverse complement strand
CGGATGGATGCTGAAAAGTTAACTGAATCTGAAATCGAGAAAGCTGCCGATAGTTTGCAAGCCTTAGAACAGCAGATTTTTAATCTTTGCGAAGTTCTCGATATCGATCCTGAAGATCTTAATCTTGATCTAGGTGAATTTGGTAAACTTCTACCTAAGCGTGGTGCATACTACCCAGACAAGTCATCCAGTGAGTCATCTATTTTGGAACTACTCGATCGCTTAATTAGTACAGGCATTGTTTTGGAAGGTGATGTCCAGATTGGTTTAGCGAATATTAATTTAATTGATCTTAAATTGAAGCTACTACTGACTTCAGGTGATCGCACTTCATAATAAAACTGATTTTGAAATTTTTAGCGCCGTAGGCGCTAAAAATTTCAAAATCAGTTTTATGGTATGATCTTTGACTAGATTGAGTTAGCAGGTAACTTATGTATCGACTCAAGTATCCAACTAAACAGAGCGATCCACCACTTTCTCCTAGAGAGACATTGCCGACAATGTATGACTTGCCTAGCGAAAATCATGGGGAACTTGGGGTGGATCAATTTCATAGTTTTCAGTCTGAGCTTCTATGGCTAACATTTAGCCCTGCGAATTACAAAAGCGATCGCATATTCAGCGCTAGTGATCTGAATCTTTATTATGACGTACATCATCAAAATTGGTATAAGCGCCCCGATTGGTTCGGTGTGGTTGGTGTACCCAAACTCTATGACAGTCAAGAGCTTCGGCTAAGTTATGTGATCTGGCAAGAAGGAGTTAATCCGCATATTGTGGTGGAGCTACTATCACCCAGCACCGAAAAAGAAGATTTAGGCGAATCACGTTTAAGAGAACAAATTTCTCAAAATGGCAATGCCGAAAATCCCCCATCGAAATGGGAAGTGTATGAAAAGATTTTGCGAATTCCTTACTATGTGATATTCAGTCGCTATACCGATCAAATGCGGGTGTTTACTTTGCAAAGCGATCGCTATGTAGAAAAAGATCTCACAGAACTAAAAGTATGGATGACCGAAATTGAGTTAGGCATCGGTTTATGGAAAGGCGAATATAAAGGAGTTCAGCGTTTGTGGTTAAGATTTTATGATCATAATGAGAACTGGATACTCACTGATGCAGAACAATCTGAGCAACGAGCTAAATATTTAGAACAACGCTTGCGAGAGTTAGGGATAGAGCCATAGAGAATTGTTGTAAAACCAGAAGTGTGAGTCGCTCGCTACACGGGCGACTTATACTTCTGGTTTTGGGTTTTAATTATGCTGAGTTACTTAACTATCTTTACGATCGCAAAAATTCTAACAAGACTTCTCCCGCTATTTTAACTATGTCTTGGATTTGGATTAATGGAATATTTTGCGATCGCGCTAACTTTGCACAGTCTTCATATTCTGGCTGAATTGTCCAAAATCCATTGCGCCATGCAATCTTAACTCTTGCTTTGCCATATTCTGTTTCTACTTCATGGATCTCACGATAGAGAATTTTGCGCTCTTGTAAGCGATATCTAATGCCAAGAGTGCTAGTTTCCCGAAAGAGAATTTGTTCGCAAATAGATTGGCGATCGCAAGAACAAATAACCGTTATCAAGATCCCATTACGCGATTTTTTCATGCCGATCGCTTGGGTATAGACATCTAACGCACCATTCTGCAATAACTGCTCCATCGTATAGGCGATCGCCTGAGCAGTCATATCATCAACTTGCGTTTCGAGAATAGCGATCGTTTCCGTAGTTTGAAGAGATTCACTCCTGACGGAGTGAATCTCTTCAAGGTTTAGATTTTTTTTTTGCTCTTACCAATCCACAAACGCAAAGCGTTGGGAATTTCTAAATCCTGTGTACCAGCACCGAGTCCTACCTTCTTGATTTTCATTAAGGGGACTTCGCCAAATTTCTCACAGAGTGTGACTGCGATCGCGGCTCCTGTAGGTGTAACTAATTCTTTTCTAATCCCATTATCAAACGTAGTCACCTCATGCATTTCCCATAATTTCAATGTGGCAGGAGCTGGCACTGGCATCTTGCCATGATCACAATCAACATAGCCACCACCCGCAGGCAATGCCGAGCAATAGATCTTATCAACTTCCAGCCAAGCGAAGCCTGCACAGGTACAGACAATATCCACGATCGCATCCATCGCACCCACTTCATGGAAATGTACTGCCTCTGGGGCTATTCCATGTACTGATCCCTCTGCGATCGCTAATTCTTTAAATGTTGCTAAACTCCAAGATTCAACTTGTTTTGGCAACTTAGCGTTACGAATGATCTTCTCAATATCAGGTAAGTGGCGATGAATTGGATGGGAATGCTCTTTATGGGAATGTTTATGAGTATGCTCTGCGTGGCTATGTTCCGCATGGCTATGGGAATTATCATGATCAGTATGAGAATGAGAATGAGATTGTTCAATTGCAACGGTGGGCGGCTCTTCATCGTTATAGTTTAATAATTCGACATGCATTTTCGTAGCTTCGATACTGCCGCGATGAACAGATTCTGTCCATAACTTAACTTCGCGATCGAGCCCTAATTTGTGAACAATATCCTGTAAATACTCTAATGGCACACCTGCACTCACTAACGCCCCTAGACACATATCACCTGCAATTCCTGTCGGACAATCC
>JANNDZ010000856.1:0-4360 GCA_031378395.1 Pseudanabaena sp. OTE_75_metabat_487_sub | reverse complement strand
GGTGATTTGATCGACGAGCTTAGTCGGATGAAAGGGTTTAGCGATCGCACCTTTGACTCCTAGCTGAGCGATTTTTTGAGGTTCGGTCAAATCTATGCGAGCAGTCAATAACACCACAGGGATATTCGCCAGTTGGGGATCGGCTTGTAATTTTTTGAGGACGGCAAAGCCATCCATATTTGGCAGCATCATATCTAGCACAATTGCGTCAGGGTGGAGATTTGCAACGGCCGCTAATCCTTCCTCGCCCGATGGCGCGATCGCTGTTCGCCATTCGCTGAAAAGTTCTAGGCAAGTCTGCACAATTTGGCGCATATACTCTTCATCGTCTATTAATAAAACAGTTTTGAAAGATGTATTTGTCATTGTGGATTTGAATCGACTCAATTTATCTTCTGAAGAAAATTTATAGTATAGAAAATAAAAATGAGGATAATCTGAGGATATATAGCTTTCTCTAAGTATCAGGACATAAAACCCAAAAGAGAGTGGCAGCGCTTTGCACTGCCACTCTCTTTGATATATTTACCAATTTAAAAGCTCAGCAATTTGATCGGAAATTTTGAGCGGTTCAAAGGGCTTGGCGATTGTACCGACTACACCTAGTTGAGAAAATTTTTCGCGATCGCTTACTTGTACCTTCGCGGTTAAGAAGATGACGGGAATATTTTGAGTAACTGGGTTCTTTTGCAAGTTTTGATAGACAGTGATGCCATCCATTATAGGCATCATCACATCAAGGAGGATTGCATCGGGCTTGAGTGTCTCCACGATGCTAAGCCCTGCTTTGCCAGAATTAGCTATTTGCACCTTCCATCCTTTAAAGCTTTCTAGACATACAGCAATAACTTCCGCAATATTTGGCTCGTCATCAATAAGCAAAATTGATTTGGTAGTCATAAATTTAGAATCTCCTCTTAAGGATTGCAAATCAAATAACCTGCGCGATTTAGAACCCAATAATTGTTGAGTTGAGCTTTGCTCGACTCAACAATTATTCTTAGCCTATGCGGTGAGGAATGGTGAACGAAAAAGTACTACCTTCTGACAATACACTCTCTACCCAAATCTTGCCACCATGTTGTTGGACAATGCTGCGACAGATCGCTAAACCTAAACCTGTGCCTCCCTTTTGGCGGGAATCGGAAGCATCGACTTGGTGGAAGCGCTCAAAAATACTTTCTAGATGATTGGCTGGAATACCACGCCCGCGATCGCATACTCGAAAGACAATCTTATCAACAATTTGTGAGGCTTCCAGTTGCACTTGACTTTGAGGCGGTGAGAACTTAATGGCATTACTGAGCAAATTAACTAAAGTTTGGACAATGCGATCGCGATCGGCAAAAATTTGCTGCGACTGGACATTGCATAATATTTCGATCTGGCTTTCAGAAGCGATCGCTTGCATCGATTCGATCGCTTGTTGAAATAACTCAAGCACATCATACCAATTGCGATCGAGTGTGACTTTACTAGATTCTAAACGCTCTAAGTCCAGAATGTCATTAACTAGACGCACCAGTCTTTCGGTGTCTGAGGAAGCAATATTGAGCATATTTTGGGCAGTCTCAGGTCGATTAGCCAATACACCCGAAGAGAGCAAGCCTAATGCGCCCCGAATCGAAGCTAAAGGAGTTCTGAGTTCATGACTAACAATGGAAATAAATTCACTCTTGATACGATCAACTTTCAATTTTTCCGTAATATCTTCACCAATGCTCAGCGCCCCAATAATTTCGTTATCTTTATTGCGCAGGATTGTATTGTTCCAAGAGATCATTCTTTCTTCGCCTGCCTTTGTGACAATGGCATTTTGATGATATTTCGGGAAGTCATTAATCAGTAGGCTAGAAAAACCCTCTCTAATCTCTGATTGATCGATCTGGGGTATAAATTGAGAGAGCCAGTCTTTGCCGATTACTTCCTCAATGGTATAGCCTGTGATGTCTAGAAAAAATGGATTGATATATTCCACTTCTCCTGCACAGTTCAAACCCACCACGATTAAGCTCACATTATCTAGTAAATATTGCCAACGACGGTTTGATTCTTGGAGAGCTATTTCATTTAGTTTGTTCTGGGTAATGTCATAGAAGATCGATAGTATCGTGGCAATTTTGCCATCTGAAGCATATTCAGGAATGAGATGAGCGAGATAATATCCCATTCCCTGATCTTCTGGGAATGGATAATCAATTTCATATCGCTGGTCTTGGTCTGTTTCGAGCAATCTGTGAGCAGCGGATTCGAGCATGGTTACATTTTTCTCAGGAAATCCCATTCCTCGAAGGGTTTTGCCTAGAAACTCTTTGACGGGAATACCTGTAGCTCTTTCTATGGCTAGATTAACGTAAAGGTGTCGCAGTTGCAGATCGAGGCGCATAATCACATTAGGTGAATTCTCGGCAAGAGCAATAAATTCCTGTTGACGTTGAAAGAGTTCTGCAGTTCGCTCAACCACACGATTTTCTAAGTCAGTATTGCTTTTTTGGAGATTATGATAGAGTTCGGCTTGTTGTAGGGCAATCGCTAACTGCACGGATAACTGCTGAAGCAAGCGAATATCTGATGCTTCCCAAATACGTGGAGCCTCACATTGATGGACGATTAGCAATCCCCATAGAGTTTGAGTTTTGTTATCTGTGATGAGGATTGGCAAGACTAAATTTGCCCTCACCTGAAACTTCTCCATTAGTTTCAGATGGCATTCATTTAAGTTAGCCGTATAAACATCGGAAGTAGAGAAAACCCTTCCCTCTCGATATGCCCCACCGAGATTCTCTTTAAAGCAACATTCGTCAACGCGTTGATCTAGACAAGATTTCCATGGTAATAGAACTGACTCTGCGACAACCGTTCCACTCATATCAGGATTGAACTGATAAACAACGGCACGATCAGCATTTAAAAATGCGCGGACTTCTTGGACGATCGAGTTAGAAATATCTTCTATATTCAGATATTGCCGAATACGGAGCGAAATGTTGGCAATTAAAATTTCCTGCTGCTGCGATCGCTTTAGTTGGCGATCTAGGGTAAGGCGATCGCCAACTTGCCCAACGCGATTAATCATCGAGACTAAGGTGATCGCTCCTTTTACTAAATAGTCTGATGCTCCTAAACTCATTACCTGTAGAATCTGTTCATTCTCAGATCCAGTTAATGCGATCGTGCCTACTCCCAGCTTTTCTGACACTATTGCTTGTAATAGTTCTAATCCATCACCATCAGGAAGTTCACAATCAAGAATGACAATATCGGGATTTTGCGATCGCCATAGCTCTAATCCTGTTTCTAGGGTGTCGGCTTCTAGAAAATGATATAGATGCGATTTGTCCGATTTCAGATAGCCAATATAGGTAGCGCGATCGTCTTGAGCATCATCCACGATCAGCACAGTCAATATCGCTGCTGAGGATTGAGAAAGGTCAGAGTTTCTGTGGATTTGGGAAACTGGGAGCGGCGAAGATGGTGACATGGGTTTAGGGGATTTAGAGTAATCGCATTGCTGTTGTTTAGGGTAATGAGATTGGGGCTGAGATTTAGAGAGGATAGGAGTTAATGGCTTAGATGGATCGCAAACACTTACTTCTAAATCGGTAATTAATTGCTGCAACATCGCCGTATCGGATTGAGTTAAAGCAAAATCACTTTTGAGCATCTGCTCGATCTCAAATGCGATCGCCGATCCTGATGGAAAACCTAATGAACCCATCGATCCAATTAGCCGATGCGCCTCCATATATCCGTCATAGCGCAAATCTGGATCTAAGTTACCCTGATTTAGTGCGATCGCTACTCGACGTAAAAGCGCGATCGATTCTGGCAAAATTGCGATTAACTTCTTAGTCACAATCGCAATTACCTCCAGCAATCGCGTTTTATCTATCTGCGGTAAGGTTGTATCAGGTAAAAGATTTGTCACTACCTTGTCAACGATAGGTAGATCCACAGCTTGAACAGGCGCAGGTTTGAGGCGATATCCCAATCCATATAATGTCTCAATTGGGTCTATAGGCAGTCCTACCACCTTCAACTTTTTACGCAATCCCTTAATATGCGTAGTCACTGCCTCCTCACTAGAAAACTCCCGCGCCGGCCACACC
This sequence comes from Pseudanabaena sp. OTE_75_metabat_487_sub, assembly GCA_031378395.1. Classification (GTDB taxonomy): domain Bacteria; phylum Cyanobacteriota; class Cyanobacteriia; order Pseudanabaenales; family Pseudanabaenaceae; genus Pseudanabaena. The sequence goes on along the minus strand of JANNDZ010000856.1, from coordinate 251 downwards.
TGATCTAGCAAAGCACCACGGCTAAACACCTGTTGCGGACATCTGAGAAACAGCTCTAATAGTCCATATTCCTTTTGAGTTAAGCGTAAAGGTTTTTGATTATAAGTGACTATATTCGTTCTGAGATCGAGATGAAGTTGCTCCCATGTTAATTCTTGGGTGAGCGTATCGCGATCGCTATAGCGACGTAATAAAGCCCGAATCCTAGCCACTAATTCCTGAAAGTTATAGGGCTTCACCACATAGTCATC
>JANNDZ010000841.1:0-9357 GCA_031378395.1 Pseudanabaena sp. OTE_75_metabat_487_sub | reverse complement strand
CGTGACGTTTTTGGATGATGACATAAGAATTATACAAATTTGTAATGTTGCGCCCCAGCGGGGCGCAACCTTACAAATTTGGGCTTGTAATTAATTAAAATAAGAATAATAGGTTTTGGAAATCATGAAAAAAATTGCACTTTTGCTAATTAAGTTTTATCAAATCCTTATTTCACCCTTATTAGGCCCAAGGTGCAGATTTCAGCCCACTTGTTCACAGTACACTGCAACTGCAATTGATCGGTTTGGATTAAGCCAAGGCAGCATTATGGGAGTAAAACGGATTTGTCGTTGTCACCCTTGGAATATTGGCGGTTACGACCCTGTGCCTGAAGACAATACACAGCAGTAATGGCACTTTGCGCCCATTACTACTAGCCTAAACGATATCCAAAACCTCTAACCGTGACAATATGCTTAGGGTCGCTGGGATCAACTTCGATTTTTTCGCGCAGCCAACGTATATGCACATCAACGGTTTTGCTATCCCCAACAAAATCTACACCCCAGACCTTTTCTAGGAGTTGCTCCCGTGACCAGACACGTCGAGGATGACTCATAAACAAATCGAGTATGCGAAATTCTTTAGGCGAAAGATTAATTTCGGTCTCATTAATCGTGACGCGGCATTCATCGGGATACATAGTGATATCACCAAATTTGTAAACCGTAGCATTAGTCGCTACAAAATCACGCCGACTACGGCGTAGCAAAGCTCGACAACGAGCCACTAGTTCCTTCATCCCAAAAGGTTTGCTGAGGTAATCATCAGCTCCTACTTCCAATCCCACAATGCGATCGGATTCATTACCCCTAGCGCTAATCATCAATACAGGGACATTATTGCCTTCGTGACGCAAGATGCGGCAAAAATCTAGTCCATTTATAGATGGCAACATTACATCTAAAATTACTAAATCTAGCCTTGGCGCAGTTTTAGCAATTTGTAGAGCGCTATAGCCATCTTCAGCCAGTAGAATGCTGTAACCTTCTTCACGCAAAGATAGCGCGATCGCCTCTTGAATAATCGCTTCATCCTCCACCACTAAGACAAAACCGATAGTGTTTTTAGCAGTAGAGGGAGCTTGTTCTGTTAAGAGCATAAAAAAGTTTTATTAGGTTAGTCTAACCATATCCAATTTTACATTGATTACTGGCGAATTATGCGGCACGGTTTAAAGTTTGCCGAGCCTATGATGACATACTTCAAACTTAAGTAGCTGATACCGAACCTGTAAAGTTATGCCCCGCAGGGGCACAACTTTACGGGTTTGGGGAACTTAATTATGGCAGTGAGAAATTAGGGATCAAGGATTTTGCGATATTTCTTAGGGTTTGATTGAGCGATCGCGCAATCTGAATATGGGGCTCGTCGGATTCAATTGGCAAAATCTGAGTCATGTTTCCCTGACTAAATTGTTGCATCACTAGATTTGCGGCTTCTAAACCAGTGACATAAGCTTTTTCCTGTGACCATGAGCCATGATTAGTAATCACCCAGTCACCACTCATATATAAATTGGGAAAGCTGGTGATCGCTCTAAGCAAATGCTGATAACTTCCTGGGGCAAAATGAGTCACCGCGCGAGGCAACCGAATTACGCTGCTGTCAACAACTTTAGCTGCCTCAAATTCTGGCAAACAGGAAGCAAGATATTTCTGGACGATCGCAACAATTTCCTGATTATCAAGGGGCAAAAATTGATTTGCATGATAAAAATCGACTTCGATCACAGAGCCTGTTTCATCAGCATATTCATCGTGGAGCGCATTGAGATCAAAAAATGTCCAGCCTGTCGTTACATCAAAACCAAAGCAGGCATTGGATGGACGGGGAATATTGATTTTGCGATCGAACCATAGTCGCACTGCCAATACATCGATCGCACCCAAGTTCATCAAGTTGCGAAATTCATTGCGCTTTTGCAGAGTAGGACTACTTGTCACAATTTTCTGCATTCCTGAAATGCCCACAGAGAAAATCACTGCATCAGCTTCAAAGCTTTCATCACCGCAAATTACTGCCGTAATTTTGCCAGCGTCATCAACTCGTACATCACTAACACGTCGCTCGGTGAGGATTTTGCCGCCTAGTTCTTTAATGCTATCGCACCAAGGTTTAAAGATTTTTTCGCCAACCGTGCCGCGACACCAAACCACATCAAAATCTGCTTGATGCGCCAAAATAAAATAGTAAAGCATTCCCAAAGCTGCGGCGGCTGAGCATTGTTCTCCAGGGGCAAATAGCCCAACTAACAGCATTGGCTCAAAGGATTCACGGTATAGCCTTTCTGACACCCCATATTGCCGAAATAGTTCACGAGCGGTCATGCCGTCATACCGTTTCCATGCATCGTCTGAATTATCAAAATCCACAACTGCATACATTAATGGCAGTGCAGAAAGGCGATCGCTTAAGGGCAATCTTTTAAATTGCGTATAAGCAAATGTCCCAAGAGGGGAAGGCAACCTTGGTAAGTCTTGAAAAATAGGTGACTCAACTTCTAAGCCTGCTGGAGAATATTGAGCTGATCGCGTCCATGCAGTAAATGGATCAAGCTCTAATTCTTTAACTAAGGAAAAAATATTGCAGTAGGGATACCAAAAGCCATGAATGCCAGCTTCAACGGATTTCCCCCCTTGGGTTTTCCAGCCTGCAACTAGTCCACCTGCTTGCGCTCCTGCCTCTAGCAAGGTTACGTCATACCCTTGCTTTGTGAGTTGATAAGTTGCACCTAGCCCCGCCCAACCTGCGCCAACAACGATTACTTTTGGTTTTTCTGTCATTTTGTTTAATAACGATAATTCTGATTTTTTTTCTTTAAATAGCTAGGCAAAATTAAATATAAAATCCCAAAATATGTCCCGCCCGCGCAGCGGGCGGGACATATTTTGGGTTCTGTTTTTTACTACACAACCCTTGGAACAAATAAAAAGCCTTGCTAAGCAAGGCTTTTTATTTAAAGTCTTTTACTGATTTTAAACCCGTGGGAGTCTGTCCCGCAGGTATGCATTAATCCGTATGATTCTGCAAGTTGTCGAATTTCTTCGGTTTGGCGTGGACTGGGCTTCCAAGGATCGCTATTGTCATAGCCGTAGTAAGTTTCAATGCCATCAATCCCTAAAGCAGCAGCAGCAGGGATCAAGTCTTCAGGCGATCGCCTATATCTAGCAGGATGGGCAAGCACGGCTAGGCCACCAGCCAAATGCATCGCCTTAATCACACTAATTGCTTGATAATCCAGACCAGCAGTAGTTTTGCCCTGTAAATAAGGATGCATCGCCTCATGTTGGGGATCAAATCCGTAGCCAAGAATATGCACTTCCGTAAAAATCAAACTGGCATTAACTTCGATCCCAGACCAGAGAGTTGGCAAAGAGTGGGGATCATTGGATTGACTCATTGATTGCTCAAGATATTGCTTAGCTATGTAATAGCCCGCGATCGCATGGTGATCAGTGATAGCAAGATCTGATAGGCGCGATGATATCGCCTGTTGGATTAAATCCACAGGCTGCATTTTGCCGTCAGAATAAACCGTATGCAAATGGAAATTTAGCCTATGCGGACAACTCAAAGCATCGACGGACGCGAAAATCTTTCGGAGCCTGCTGGTTGCACTCGATTCTGATATCAATAATGGAGTTTGAGTTACCATGGTATATCTCTACATAAGCAAATCTTTAACAATTCTTAATTTCTTAATCACAATTTTACCCAGATAAGGGCAAGCATCTTAACTTTTCTCGAAACAAGTTCACAAACTTAGCCCACTCTCAAGCAAATTATATTTATCTAAATAATTGCTCGAATTATTGCTAAGTACATCAGCATAATAAAAAAATAGAGCCTAAATCTGCACTGCCCGCGCATCGGGCGGTGCAGATTTTTAGGGGTTGTATTTAATTGTGTTAACTACTTATCAAAAAAGATAGCAGTGCTAAAACAGCTAGTAAATGAAATAAGTCTAGGGAAATATTAGGTTCGTTAATAGAACCTAAACAGCAAACATATCTACAAAAATTCAGGTTGATCGATCGAACTGAACTTGTTCCGTCGCATTACAGTCAAGATTTTGCTCAGATGTCTCGTAATAATTAGGTAATAATTGGCGAGTTTCGACTTTCCCTAAATTCGACTCAATTTCGGAAGTGATTGCCACGCATTCACTACCAGCGATATCAATCGCTCGTTCAACGATTTTTCCATCTTTCCCGATTAAGTACTCGATACGTTGATACTGCGACATGATGTATTAATTTTTCTCAACAATAACAATTACTAATATTCTAGCGTCTCTATATCCAAAATTGCAAAACGAAAAACGGCGCGAAGCGCCGTTTTTCGTTTCTACTTAACTATCTGACCGAGAAACTTTAAAATTTGTAGCACTAAATATAAATGATTTTCTGCTTCAGACAATGAAAAAACTTTGGATAATGTATAAGTTGGTTCAGTTTCAGAATCTAGTTTGATAAAGCGAAACTCTCGTCCATTGGTGATCAGTCCAAATCTTGGTTGAGTGTGGTTAGGACTAGCAATCATATAAGTCAAAGCTTGCGGCAGAGCAACCATCACGTCATATTGAATGCTTTTGGCTTCGATCACCAATACCCAAATTGCTTGTTGTAAAACTAAGATATCTATCTGCCCCCGCACCACTTCTGCCCCGTCCTGAGATACTAACTCTATAGGCTCTTCTAAAGTTGTATAAAAAGGTGGATCATAAAAACCTGCTAGGGATAGTAATGGCGACAAAGTAACCATCTTGACAGTTACTTCTAGCAGTGGGCGTTTAGCTAGATAGAGATAGTGCTGCCTAGTACGATCTAAAATCTGTTTCTCAAATTCGCTTAGGGGAGGAGCATTTTGCAATAGATCTGTAAAGAAATCGTTAGTTGTAAATTGCTGATGTGCATGAAATTTAGTTTCGACATCATATAAGCTGAGCCTTGAAGCTTGTAGAGTTTGAACCATAGCTTTTTTCTCCTGTTTATTGACCAATTGATTAGATCGCAACGTTGATTATCGCTCAGTTTCTAAAACCTTGCTAACCGATGTGCCATCTATCGCAGTGCCAAAATACCAAAGCGAAGCGGCTGCCTCGGCACGGGTGACAGGCTTCTGTGGTTGTAATAATGTCGTAAATCCAAAGCTGCGACGAATGTTAGAAATATCGCGCAGTTGAGCATCTGCAAAGATTGCACTTAGAGCTTTTTCACTAATACGATCGCTATCTTTAAATCCCCAAGATTGACTAACAGTCTCTAATGTGGCAGTGGGCAAAGGTTGTCTGAGATCAAGTGGAATCTTCCACTGCACAAGTTCTTCGCGCAATAGGGGATCATTGGGGCGAAAGGGATCGCCTGTTCCGCCGATTAATCCTGCATTAGCCAAACCTTGAATAATTGCAAAATCGGGATGGCTTTGGGGAATATCAGGGAAGCTGGCGCTATCGGTTGCTTGAGCAAGTCGAATTTGGCGGCTAGGTTGATTTTTATAAAGTCGATTATTGGTTTCTAATAGCCATCGCGCATATTCGCGACGCGCAACTAATATATTTGGTCTAAACTCTTGTCCTATTTTCGGAGTGATCGTTCCTAATCTGTTTAAGTCCTTAATCCAAGCTTTGAGGGGAGCAGGTGCTGTTTCTAGATCACTAAATTCACCAGTTTGAGGCTGAGAATTCGTAAAGTTTATATAGAAAAGTTCTTTGAGTGATTTTTTCTCTGCGGGTGACTCCTTTGACAAGGACTGTAGAGCGATCGCTTTCATTTGTGCAGATAAGCGATCGCTATTAACAGAATTAACGGAACTAGTAGGGAAATTAGTTGGTTTTGGTTCAGGTTTTGCGGTTGGGTTTGCACTGATTGTGGGTGTGGCATTCGAGGTAGGTTGGTTGGGCTTTTCCGCGATCGGCTCAGAATTCGATGGACTCGCGGGGGCGATCGCATTTTCCAATGAACTGCCAATATTTGAACCTTGGCAAGCCGTGAGGAAATAAGTGGTAAGACCGAGCAGCAAAAAATTGAAAGTTTTAGCAATTAACCGAGATTTGAACTTCATCAAAATTCCACACCAATATCATCAGGAAAACTCAAGTCAAGCAACTGCTCAAGGCTATAAGGACATTCATTGGGCAAGATACTTTTCTTGATTGGGGTTTCCGCTAAAATTAGCGCTAATCCTAAGCGATATCCCTTAAGCAGGGCTTTTTCTAAGTAAGATTTTAAGCTAGGGTTATCCGCTAACAGATCTAGAATTTCTTCTCTTTGCAACTGAATTGTGACCTGCCAACTGCGAGATCGCTTTGTGGGTTGATACTGCCATTTAAAAAGATGTCCAATCAATACACCCAATCGATTCGATAATTCTTGCTGCTTTTGCTTACCCAAAGCCCCTATTTCCTCAACCAAATTCAACAAATCCAAGCTATCTAAATGTCCTAAGGACAGAAGCTTGGACTGCTCCAATGTCCAGCCATAAAAATCTGTCTCGTATAGTCCTGTGTTCATAGCATTTCTTTATTTGTGTTTTTTAGCTGTTAGTTCAAGAAGCATTGCCATCAATCTCAACAAGATTGGTAGTAGGTGGCAACAACGGCACAATCACAGGCAATACACAGGCAATTTCAGGACGGAAATTAGCATAGCGGCTACTACGCACGGCGATAATTTCTGCCTGAATATCTTGAGTGCTTTCGCCTAGGCATAACAATAAATGTGTAGTTAGCTCCAAGCTTGCCTCAAAGGTAGGATGTACAACTTCCTTGGCTCCAAGTTGGTATAGCGTATCGATATCAGCATCTTTTTCTGCTCTGACGACAATATCAATTGCTGGAGAAATAGAGATAGCTCTCTGCACTGCCAATCTAGTAGCGATCGGGTCAGAAATAGCAATTAACATCGATCGCGCATGGTCTATTTCCGCTTTTTCAAGGACAAAAGGGCTGGAGCAATTGCCATATAAATATGGGATATTTTGCGATCGCAGAATTTCTACCTTAGACTCGGCATCCTCAATTACCAGTACAGGATAGCCCTTGGACTGCAACAAAGTTACGATACCCTGTCCAATCCGACCATAACCACAGACCACCACATGATCTTTAAGTTCGGCATTGGCGGAAAGCTCTTGGGGCATATCGAGCTTGTTCATCCAATCTTTCAGGAATGGCACTTTTTCGAGTAATTCTAAAATCTGTGGTGTTGCCTTCAGCAAGAAAGGAGTAATCACCAACGTTACCGCAGTTGTCCCCAAAATCAGTAAGTACACTCGACGCGAAACCAAACCCAGCTTCTGTCCTTCACTAGCGAGTACAAACGAAAACTCTCCAATTTGAGCTAAACCTAGTCCCGCAAAAATGGCAACTCGCAAAGGATATCGAAAAATACTGACTAAAGGCACAACGATCAAAAATTTACCGATCATCACGATCGCGACCAGACTAAGGATTAATTCCCAGTTCTGAATCAGAAATACAGGATCGATCAGCATCCCGATCGCTGCAAAAAACAATGTGGCAAATACATCCCGCAAAGGTTCGACATAGGTGAGAGCTTGATCGGCGTACTCCACCTCGGAAATCATTAAACCCGCGACGAATGCGCCCATTTCGATCGATAAGCCTAAGGACTCGGTTAGGAGCGCAATCCCTAAGCACAGCACAATCACACTTAGCAAAAATAATTCGCGGCTTTCGGTACTCGCTACCCATCGCAAAAATGGCGGAATCACCCAAATCCCCGCTGCGATCGCACCACCAGCAAATAAAGCTGTCACCGACAATGCTTTGATAACTTCGATGCCCACTGACTCAGGATGATCGAGCGCAGGTAAGACCGCCAACATCAGTCCCAATGCGAGATCTTGGATGATCAACATCCCTAATGTGACTTGTCCCTGTGCTGATTCTGTGGCATTGGTTTCCATCAAGCTTCGCAGCACTACTGCCGTTGACGATAGCGACAAAATCCCGCCTAAGAAGATTCCTTGGGTTGGGGTCTCGACCCATCCTACAAATACTGATACGGCTGTGGTAAGGGCGATCGTAAGCAAGACTTGTAAAGTGCCACCGCCAAGGGCGATCGCTCTCACTTTATTTAGTTGCTTGAGTGAAAACTCAACGCCGAGGGCAAACAGCAAAAAAGCAACCCCAAACTGAGCGAGGGTTTCTACCTGTATCAATTCTTTGATCAGCCCTAAACCTGTGGGGCCAACGACGATGCCGCCATAGATGTAACCCAATAAAACTGGTAATCGCAGCGCCGCCGCCAGTAATCCGCCAAAGGAAGCAGCCGCAAGAACAGTTACTAAATCAACAATTAACCGAAAATCTTCTTGCACAGAAACCAACTAAAGAACGTTGCCACTTATACTTTAGCTTGGATTCAGTTGATCAGTAATGCTTAGCTTTGGCAGACTTTGGTAATCAATCAGTTTAGTTGCTAGCATATAAATTTCATTATTACCCTAGCCATTGCTTTCATTGATATGATGGCTTTATCTGCTTACCTAGCTATCCTCTGCGGCAATTATGGATCTTGAACTTCTCGCAAAATTTCAACAAGCTTATAAAGACTTAGCTCTGTTGCCCCTAGTTGAAATGGATGATATTAAAAAATTTCGAGTTGACTATGGGATAGAGGTCAAAGTTCGTCTGAGAAGGGAAATTGAGGCATCTGAGAAAAATGGCAAGTTTATTTTTGCGGGGCATCGTGGTTGTGGTAAGTCTACGCTGTTGAAGCGCTTAGCCATAGAAATGTCCGATCAGCATCATGTGGTTTTCTTTTCGATCGCTGACCTAATTGAGATGTCTGCTGTAACCCATACGAATATTTTGTATGCGATCGCCTTGTTGATGCTTAGTCATGCTCAAAGATTGGGAATAGATGTCGCTGGAGATATCCGTCAAACCATTTTAGGCTGGAATACTACAACACGTAAGCAAACGCAAGGCGAAGAGACCAAAGCAGAATTAGGTTTTGAAGGTAAATTTCTAGATCTAGTTACAGCAAAATTACAACGGGAAAAGGGGTTTCGTGATGAGTTAGAGACCACTTTTGTTAAAAAGATTTCCGACCTAGTTGGCAAGATTGATCGTCTTGCTGCTGCCATTGAAATTAAGACAAAGAAGCCAGTAATTGTAATCATTGACGATCTTGACAAGCTAGATTTGCCGCTTGTAGAGGCGATTTACCTCAATAATATTAAGGCTCTATTTTCGCCAGAAATTAGGATTGTATTTACGATTCCTGTTTCGTCAACGCAAGAGCCGCAAGTTGTTGGTGCGTTCAACTCGGAAGGTGGGGTTCGTCCGTATCTGTTCCCTGTATGTAAGTTTTTTCAAAAAGTAG
>JANNDZ010000780.1:0-8808 GCA_031378395.1 Pseudanabaena sp. OTE_75_metabat_487_sub | reverse complement strand
CTTAAGTTTAGCTATGGTGTCTTGAGTCCATAGGAAAAAATCGGACTCATATAGAGATTTACGAGCGATCGCCTGTGTCATTTTTAGCTCCTAAATGCTGCCTACAAACCTGAACCAAGAAATCATTTGTGGTTCGGCTTTGCCGAACCACAAATGATTTCTTAACGAAAATTATCAGGATTGAGTCGTCTACCGCCACTAGTAAAGCCATTGTTAGCTAGACTTGTACCAGTGCCACCATCACTAGGATCAAGGAATGGCTTCAAGTACAAGTTGCCACTACGCACATTGGATACAGTGCGGCTAGGTGATAATACAGCGCCAAGCACACCGTTAATTCCTCTAAGATCGATGCCTAAACCAAGATCACCAGTGATGTCATTTAAGGAGCGATCGCGTCCACGATAGGTATTTACGGCTGTAGTTGCTTGACCACTATCGGCAGTGGCAAGATTACCAAACACGCGATCACGAGTAGCGATCGGATCTTGTCCATTGGGGACAGTCAAGACAATCCGACAAGCAGAATTTTTGTCGGTGGTAGCACAGATGACGTTGTATCCATTTTCAGTACTGGTTCGCATTTCCACTAAACCATCGGGACGGTATGACTCCAACCGACGACTAATTTCATTGCAACGTTTTTCAGGTGACCAACCATCGCCCATTGCACTGGGAGCGGCCCAAGGGAAATATTTTTGGGGTTGGCTCTTTGGTTGATAGACGACAATGTATTGACCATCTCGGGACTGGCAGCTAAAACGAGCAGTTTTATTGTCAGTGGGATTGGCGGCTTTATCGTTGGGATTTTCAGATGGAAGGGTTGCAGGATTTGAGCTAGGGGTTGTTTCGACAGGGATAATCTGAGCGAGGCTCGGACTTGCTAATAGTGGTAAACCTAGAGCGATCGCTGATAAGTAGCCAAGCTGTTTTTTTAAAAATTTTGGTAAATTGCGGTTTAAGTAATTCATGGGATTAGTGGGTGTGTGAGGATGAGTAAACAAATCAAATTTCCCCCCAGATATATTTTGTGACTCTTGCGTAGTTACGCCTATGACATTGAGCCTGACTTAAAATCCCAAAATCTTTACCCCCTGCTTAGCGGGCGGTACAGATTTTGATTTTAGAATCTTTACTATAATTCTAAGACCTTGGCTTTAAAAAATATGTTCCCACTATTCGTTAATTTCGCTTTCTTCAGGTTCTTGCTCAGTCGGTAAAGGCGATCGCAAGATCACAGTGTTATGCAATTTACCAATCCCCTCGATTTCGATATAAATGCGATCGCCTTCTTGCATTTGCCCCACACCTTCAGGTGTACCCGTGAGAATAATATCTCCTGGCAGTAAAGTCATGATTTGGCTAATGTAGGAAACGATATAGTCTGGGGAAAATACCATCTCCTCAATTGAGGTTGACTGAAAAGGCTTTTTAGTATCATTTACAAAAGTTTGCAGCATCGCCGTGGGACTGATTTCGCGCACAATCCAAGGGCCTAAAGGACAGAAAGTGTCAAAGCCCTTACCCCTAGTCCATTGGCTATCACTTCTTTGTAAATCTCTCGCTGTCACATCATTAGCGATCGTATAGCCCCAAATCGCTGCGATCGCTTGATTGGGTGTGACATTAAAACAATGAGAGCCAACCACCAAGGCTAGCTCACCTTCATATTCCACCCGTTTAGACTGCGGAGGTAAGGCTATTTTTGCTTCAGGAGCAATAATCGTAGTAGTGGGTTTTAAAAATATAATTGGCTCTTTGGGGACTTCTCCACCCATTTCAGCAGCATGTGCCGAATAGTTTTTACCCACAGCGACAATCTTGCTCGGCTCGCAGGGAGCTAAAAGTTGATAGGTATCTGGCGCAAGTAATTCACCATTTGGCTCCCCTCCCAGCCAAGGTGCTGTACTAAGTAGCTTTATAGATTGATTCAACTCCAACAGCCCGTAACAGACTTCCCCTTGGGAAGTTTTCACGCGAACATAACGATCCGCCATAGCATCTTGTTTGTATCTAAATATTAAGAGGGGCAACCTAGCAGACTTGATTATATAGCAATCACTAAGTACCGCAGCATAATTAAAAATCCAGAGCTAAAATCTGTACCGCCCACTACGCGGGCGATAGAGATTTTGAGGTTTTATTGCGATCGCAGTTCATTTTGGACTTTCTTTTTGGTCTGGCTAAGTTAGCTTGATCCCCAGATCTGTAAGTTTTTTGCTGTAAGTTTTTTATGGCGGTTTTTATATTAGCAATTTAGAATATGAATCTATCTACTTTTATTCTCATTTCACTAGCATTTGGTGTTGCATTTGGAACTTTACTAAATACAACTTTTCCTGAGAATATTGAACTAATCAATCAAAGTTTTTTAGCTCCAGTTGGTGAATCTTTTTTAAGGCTGATTCAGTTTGTAGTCGTTCCGATTGTTTTTTCTTCGCTAATCATGGGATTAACTCGAATCCAAGGAGCTGGACAAGTTGGCAGATATACAGTTAAGTTAATGACCAGTTATCTGATTACCAGTTCAATTGCTCTTTGTGTGGGTATGGGTACTGCCTATTTCTTGCAGCCTGGTAGTGGAGTAAAAGGCTTCTCAATCTCAGAGAATATTAGCATTACTGAAGCGCCTTCTCTAATATCTTGGCTAGTTAGCTTGATTCCTGTAAATCCATTAGAAGCACTTAGCACTGGCAATCTATTACAAATTATTTTCTCGGCAGTTCTATTAGGAATAGGCGTGCAACTTGCTAAAGAGAAAGCAAAACCCTTTGTGGAATTGATTGAAAGCATCTATCACATTAGCGAAAAAACTTTGTCTGTAATCCTGTATGTTGCCCCTTTGGGTGTGTTTGCCCTAATGAGTTCCACGATCGCTACCCAAGGATTGGAACTCGTTGCCAAGTTGTTTCTCTATGTTTTGGGTCTAGTAATTGCTTCTTCAATTATGATTTGCTTGGATATGCTTGCTCTGTTTATCCTCAAAGCTGATCCTTTGAGATTCTTACGCAGCCTTTCCGAAGCGATCGCTTTAGCCTTTGGTACAGCTAGTTCCAATGCTGCTTTGCCTGTAGTATTGCAAAATATTCAAGAGAACTATGGCTTGCGTGAAGAAATTGCCAGTTTCGCGATTCCTCTAGGTACTGCTCTTAAACGTGATGGCGCAGCGATTTTACAAGGATTTAACGCTCTATTTGTTGCTCAAATCTATCAAGTCCCCTTAACTCCTTCTCTACTAACGGCGATCGCCGTTAGTAGTTTGTTGGTTTCATTTAGTACCCCTGGCGTGCCAGGCTCAGCACTGATCACGATGGCAACTGTACTGTCAGCCTCAGGTTTGCCATTAGAAGCGATCGCTCTAGTCGCAGGCATTGATCGCCTAACCGATGGATTTAAAACTGTCGTTAATATAATTGGTAACAGTGTGAATGCAATTATTCTGAGCCATTGGGAGGCTGAGCAAACACCTGAAGTCGAGCAAATACCAGTTAGATGAAAACAAAACGCTGCTGTGAAAAACTATATTTCTGTATAATAGTTATTTTAAAAGCGCCTCAATGAGCATTTCTCACAAGCGATCGTCATTCACAAATATTCCACTTAGCTCGGTGCTAGTTGTGCCGTTTGTGGCAATCATTGTGGGTACAGTGGGACTTGTTGGCTATCTATCTTATCAGAGTGGTCAGCAAGCGATCGAGAATTTGGCTAGCCAATTATTGAGACAAACTTCAGAACGAATCAGCGATCGTCTCAATAGTTATTTACAAATTTCACAGCAGGTTGTCTCCACTAATGATTTGGCGGTAAAACAGGGAACGCTCAATATTGATGATCAAGAAAAATTAAGACGACAACTTTGGCAGCAGATGCTATTAAACCCATCACTGCCCACCAATATTTTTTCAAGCGAGGATGGGAATGGTATTGGCTATGTGCGAATTAGCTCTGAAGAATTTCGGAAACTTGCAGAAACAGCCACAGGCAAAAATATTCCCCTTGGCTCTATTTTTTTTCACAAAATTGTTCCCAACCAGCGTCGTTACTATTCAACTGACTCCCAAGGCAAACCGCTTCAACTATTTTTACAATTCGATGATGACTTTCGCACTGTTAGTTGGTATAGGCAAGCTAAAGATATTGGTAAGCAAGCATGGACTCCAATATCTTTAGCACGAGTTCTTCCATTATTACAAACAGTAGCAGTTGCCCCTGTCTATGATGTCACGGGAAGACTATCTGGTTTTTTCTCTAGCAACTATTTTCTGTCTAACATTAGTCTATTTCTCATGCAGTTAAAGTTCACTCCTACGGGACAAGTATTTGTCATTGAGAGATCTGGAGATCTGGTGGCGACATCACTAGCAACAGAATCTTCAGGGCTAAGACGAACCGATAAAAAATTTGATCGAATCCTCTCTTCAGAGAGTCAAGATAACCTGACGCGGGAATTGTCTAAACAGCTTCGTCAGAAATTTGGTGATTTCAACAACCTCAAGGAATCTAGACAATTAAGTCTGACGATTGCGGGATACCGACAATTTGTACAGATTACTCCATATCAAGATAAATACGGCTTAGATTGGCTTGTTGTGATGGCGATCCCTGAATCTGACTTTATGTGGGAAATTCAGAAGAATGTTGATCGCACGGTTCTACTATGTGGATTATCTCTAGTAGGTTCCATTGGTATCGGCATTTGGACATCTCGACGCATTTCGCGATCGCTGTCTCATCTCACTCAAGCCACTAAGTCTTTTTCTGAAAATCGTCTGGAACAAACAATTCCAGATACGCGCATTACTGAAGTGCAAATTTTGAAAGAAGCTTTGCATCAAATGATGATTGATCTTCATGATGCAGATCAAATGCGCTTAAATTATGCTCAAGATTTAGAAAGACAAGTTGCAAAAAAAACAACAGATCTTACTGAAGCTCAACGCATTGCGAGAATCGGTAGTTGGGAATTTGATGTAGCTAGTGGAGTTAGTACTTGGTCAGATCAGCAATTCCTTATTCTGGGATTTGATCCCAATGTGCCACTACCTGAATATGCCAACTTTTTTGATATTCTTCCCCTTGATGACCAACCAAAGCTTCGTGCAGTCGTGGAGGAAGCGATCGCCCATGGTACACCTTATATGGTGGAACATGGCATCATTCGTCCTGATCACTCAATCTGCCATGTTATCAGCCGAGGTGAGGCGATTTGCGACAATCAAGGAAAAGTAGTGAGACTGATTGGTACAATTACCGATATTAGCGATCGCAAGCAATTAGAACTCGATCTACAGTTGTCAGAAAGCAAGCTCAATGACATCTTAAATAGTATAAGTGCTGCCATTTCGAGGATACAGTTCAAAGTTGATGGTACATGGGATATCGGTTATGTTTCCAATGGATGTGAAGCAATCTCTGGTTATAGCCCCATTGAATTAATTGACGATCAAGCCCTTTGGTTTAGTAGAATAAATGCTGAAGATTGGCAAATGTTCGGAGAGCAAATTTATGGAGATATTTTTGCTCAACGCAGAGGAACTTATATCTATCGATTTCAACATAAAGATGGCTCTCAGCGTTGGATCTCACAAACAAACCAGTCCCGTTGGGATGATAAGCAAAATGCTTATGTCGTCACGGTTATCTCTACAGATGTCAGCGATCGCAAACGATTAGAAGCAGAGCTAAACCACAGCCGCGATTTACGAGAATTAATCTTTAATGAGTCTACCGATGCACTGTTCTTAGTCGATGGTGAGACTTCGCTCATAATAGACTGCAATCAGCAAGCTATAAAACTATTTGAAGCTGACGATAAAAATGACCTACTTAACATTGAAGGGCGCACTCTCCACAAACGACAGTTTACTAAGCAAGAACTCGCTCAGATTGACCAAGAAGTTAACCAAAATGGCTTTTGTACCATCGAGGTAGAATATATCACTCGCAAAGGACATGAATTTTGGGGAGATCTTTCTCTGAAGAGAATTACTTTTGGAGAAAAGCGGTTTAGTCTAGTGCGCGTAGTAGATATCACTGTCCGTAAGCAAACAGAAATCGTTCTAGCCAAAGCGAAAACAATTGCCGAAGAAGCCACTAGAGCGAAAAGTGCATTTTTAGCAAATATGAGCCATGAAATTCGCACGCCGATGAATGGCGTAATGGGAATGACCCAACTTCTAGAAACTACAAACCTTACCGAAGAACAAGCCGATTTTGTGAAAACAATTAAGGATAGTAGCGAATCTCTCTTGACCATTATCAATGATATTCTTGACTTCTCTAAAATTGAATCGGGAATGCTATCAATAGAAGAATGGGATTTCAAGTTAGAAGATGTTGTTAGTGGAATCTATCAACTTCTAAATAGTCAAGCGATCGCTAAGCAAATCGATCTCCAATATGCGATCGCGCCTGATATTCCTATAGTAATTGGAGACTACGCTCGTTTGCGCCAGATCTTACTAAATTTGGTTGGTAATGCTCTTAAATTTACCCAAAGTGGTCAGGTTTCTATTTCAGTTAGTGGAAAGCCCCTAGATGAGGAAGAAGAGAAAAAAGATAATGATCCTACTGTTTTTCTAGAAGAAGAACTAGGGGTAAGAAAGAAATATCAATTAAAATTTGCGATCTCTGATACAGGTTTTGGCATCAAAGGCGATCGCATTGACAGACTATTCCAGCCCTTTACCCAAGCTGATGCCTCCATTAGCCGAAAATATGGTGGGACTGGATTGGGACTTGCTATCAGCAAACGACTTGTCGAGCTAATGAATGGCACAATCTGGGTAGAGAGCTTTGGGCAAGCTGGAGGCAAGCCTCCCGCAGATTGGAAGCCCTTGCTTGATACCCAAGGTTCAACATTCTATTTTGAGATCGTGGTCTTAACTAGTCAAACGATCGATCAACCTTTAGGGGCAACCATAAAAAAATCTGCGATCGACAGACAATTTGCCGAAAAATTCCCTTTGAAGATTCTCTTAGCGGAAGATAATAAAGTTAATCAGATGGTTGCTAACTCGCTACTCAAAAAACTAGGCTATCAGATCAATGATATTGCTAATAACGGATTAGAGGTATTGCAGGCTTTACAAAATAATACCTACGATCTAATCCTGATGGATTTGCAAATGCCAAAAATGGATGGCATAACAGCCACAAAGATTATTCGCACTGAATTAATGAGCCAAGTGCCGATTGTTGCCATGACTGCCGATGTGATGACCGAAGTTCGCCAAGCTTGTCTCGACGCAGGTATGAATGATTACATTAGTAAACCGATTAATATTCAGGAAATTATACGTGTAATTTCAGTAATAAGTAACTCAGCATAATATAGAACCCCAAAATCTGTACCGCCCGTCACTCAGACGGTACAGATTTTGGGGTTCTATATGTAATTTTACCTATACAAAAAAGTCGGGAATCTCAATCTTTGCATCTTCAGATTTTTAATGTCTAATAAAAAAAGTAAATATTTAGCAACTCATGACTACAAACCCTAGCGACGTATATACCCTTGCTCAATGGCTAGCAGGAGATCACAGTAATTGGGAACAAGCGATCGATAACCCGCCATTTTTTGCCCATATTCGCGTTGGTATTCGCGCTTTACCTAATCCAATTACAGACGATGGCGTATGGCTATTTCTTGAGCAAGCCTATGACTATGAGCTAAATCATCCCTATCGCACGGCAGTTTTGCATCTGATTTTTCAAAACGATCGCATTGAAATGATCAACTATCGTCTCAAAAATGCGGAAACTTTCTTTGGGGCAAGCCGCGATCGCGATCGGCTTAAAGTGCTAGATATCGATGCGATCGAGCAGCTTCAGGGTTGTACTCAATGGGTGAATCGCGCTGATCGCCAAACATTTAAAGGAGCCGTTGAACCAGGAAAAAAATGTTGCATTCATCGTAAAGGTGTCGATACCTATCTTGAAATTGAGTTTGAAGTTACGGAAAATACATATAGCAGCCTTGATCGAGGCTATGACCTTGAAACCGATGAAAGAGTATGGGGTTCGATCGCAGGAGCCTTCCAATTTGTGAAAAAGACAAGCTTTAGCAACGAAATTACTATAGGCTCTATTCCTTAAGAGCTACTCCTCAGGTATAATTAATGGCTGAATGATTAATATTATTGAGATTTATAGTCCTGCTTTAGCAGTATCTAATTTCTTAAAAATCTGATCATTTGGGGTTTTCTCATCAAGTTTTGCAAATGAGTTAAGCCCAAATAATTCTTTGAAAGCTTTGCTAAATCAGGCTTTCAAAGAATTATTTGGGCTTTACGAAAGCACAAAGCATTGTCATAGAGAAAGCAAAATTAGTGTGAGTATTAAAGGTGTAATTTGAAAGTCCTCGTAGTTGGCAGTGGCGGTAGAGAACACGCCCTAGCTTGGAAACTTCTGCAATCTCCCAATATTGATCGCGTCTTTTGCATCCCAGGAAACGGCGGTACAGCAACTATGCAAAATTGTCAGAACGTTTCCCTCAGCATTGATGATTTTGAAGGGATTTTACGGTTTGCCCAAGTACAAGGTGTTGGTTTTACAATAGTTGGTCCCGAACTGCCGCTAGCACTTGGCATTGTTGATTATTTTCAAGCTGCTGAAGCGTTAATTTTTGGGCCAAACCAAGAGGGCGCAAAGATCGAAGCTAGCAAGTCTTGGGCAAAGACGCTTATGCAAGAAGCCAATATCCCCACCGCCGCCAGTGCCGCTTTCACAAGTCTTGAAGCCGCGCAAGCATATGTGCAAGAACAGGGTGCACCGATTGTGATCAAGGCTGATGGGTTGGCTAGCGGC
>JANNDZ010000741.1:0-4443 GCA_031378395.1 Pseudanabaena sp. OTE_75_metabat_487_sub | reverse complement strand
CACCTTGAGCATAGTTAAGAGGCTCTTGACCAATTTTTTCGCCAACAGTGACAACTACGCGCTTCCATCCAATCATTGTGCCCGAACCGAGAGCGATCGCAATAGTAATTTTCACCCAATAGGGAATGAATTTGATAGTTTTATCTAATTGATTTCGATAGTCAATTAATAAAGATTTCTCATCAAGATTAGCTAATTTTTTCTGATTTTCTAACTTAGTAATCGTACTAGCGACAAGGTAAATATCGGTTCTGATATGATAGCGATCGCTCGCGGTCATATCCATAAAATTACTACTTATGGATAAACTCTTACCTATCAACTGACTTTCAGAAGCTAGCGATCGCCAAATATTTTCCTCTGATTGACCTTGTGGTTTCAAAAAATTAGTAAGTTCACTTTGACTATCGGCAAAAAATTGATTGTCAATCGAATTTCCACGGATCTGCGATTCTAAAACTGGAATAGCCGCTTGTGATGTTGCAACTAATTGTGCGATCGCTTGCGGACTAGTATGCATATTCAAAGCGAACGTACTAGGCAATAAAATTACTAAAACCAGCATCATTAAGCCCATTCCCTTTTGTCCATCATTAGAACCATGGGCAAAACTGACACCTGCGCAGGTCAAAATTAGCACTGATCTAATCCCCAAAGATGGAGCGGTTTCCGTTGGTGCAGTATAGAGATTTTCTTGTCTAATCAGAGATTTGACGATTATGAATAATAATGCAGTACCGCAAAATCCGAGCAATGGTGAAATCAATAGAGAAATTATCACTTCCTGCATTTTTATCCAATTTATACCATCCCACCAGTTGTTTTTTGATAGGACAGAATTAGCTAAACCTATTCCCAAAATCGAGCCAATTAATGTGTGTGTACTCGATACAGGTAGACCCAAATACCAAGTTCCTAAATTCCAAATGATTGCCGAAGTAAATAAAGCCAAAACCATAATCAAACTTTGGCTTGAGTCGTTGCTAATAAGTAACTCTACAGGTAATAAAGCTACGATAGAGAAAGCAACCGCCCCACTTGAGGTAATCACACCTAATAAATTGCAAATTCCTGACCAGATAACTGCATAAGTGGGTTTTAAAGAATTTGTATAAATAACCGTCACTACAGCGTTAGCTGTGTCGTGAAACCCATTTACAAACTCAAAGCCGATGACTAAGGCGATCGCTAAGCCCAAAAATAGATATTCCATTTTTTTACTGTTTTCTTAATTCTTGGGCTTTGCTCAGGAATTAAAATCAATCTTCTTGTTTTTCTAGCGATCGCCACCAACGGCTGAGAGGAAAATAAATTACAGGCGACCACAAGCTACTCAAAATTGCGGAGCTAAGAGCAATTCGTTGTTGTAGAATCCAAACATTATCCATTCTAGATCCCATAACAGTCAGTTGCACTGCGTGCATAGTCTCAACAATTACTGCCATTCCAAACACAATTAAAGCGATCGAAATAAAATCCTCTTGGACATATCTCTGTTTTTGCAAAAGTGAGGTAAGCCCACCCGCGATCGCAAGACCAAGAGCATGAGTTGGCGCAATACTCATACCAGAAAAAGTCATACTATCTTGTATAAATCCCAGTGCAATACCCACCATTACAGACAAAAATACAGGACGATTTACACTCCAAGCCACTAGCCAGATTAGCAACCAGTTAGGAGCAATTCCCATCAAGGTCATTCCAGAGAATCTGGTATACATTGATAAAATGCAAACTAGCAGGGAACCAATAGTTACCGCCCAGTTTAAAAACTTCTTTGATAAAGGAACTTTGCGATCGAGCATTCTTCTTTTGGATTTAGTTATCGTCTCTCTTGAAAAGGATATACCTCAACATAATCAAGTAATCCTAGAGGAGTAGAGAACTCAACAACTGCTTCAGGTGCAGGTTGCTTATCAAGATTTATAGATTTAATTCTGCCAACAGGAAGATTTTCGGGAAATAAAGTACTAAATTGTGAAGTACTCACAATATCGCCCACTTTTACATCTGGGTCACGCTCAAAAAATTCTAGGGTCGCAATATTTTGGCTTTGCCCTTTGAGCATTCCACTAATACGGCTGCGACTGATAACAACACCAACTTGACTATTAGGATCACTAATTAGCAAAATTTGACTACTATTTGGGGATACATGAGTAACGCGACCCACTAATCCCCCTGGAGCAACTACATACGCCCCAGACTTAATCCCGTCATTACTACCTTTAGCAATTAAAATTTGATTCCACCAAGAGTCAGCACCACGACCAATTACAGCTGCCCAAATACCAGAACCATTAGAAGATACTTTCACCTTCAAAAGCTCTTTCATCCGCTGGTTTTGTGACTCTAGCTCCGTTAGACGATAACGGAGTTCACGTACTTGAGCATCTTGCAATATCTCTTGCTTAGACACATTTGATTGGAAAGGGCGGCTAAGAAACTGATAAGTCTCCATAATTGCTACACCTTGAGTTTGGCGGATTAACCAAGCCAAACCAATCCCAGCCGTAACAACAACAGTCTGAAAGCGATATCGCTCCCACCAACTACGGATTGAATCCATGAAAAATTTACCTATAAACTTTTCAAACGGCTGGTTAGAACTCGACCAAGATTCTTATAATCTTCTAAGACTCGGCCAGCTCCGATCACCACACAGTCCAATGGGGCTGGAGCAATGTGAGTAATAATTCCTGTTTCATGACTAATCAAGGTGTCAATGCCATTTAGCATTGCACCACCACCAGCCAACATAATACCGCGATCAATAATATCGGCAGCTAGTTCAGGCGGTGTTCTTTCTAGAGTACGCTTCACAGCTTCAATGATTACTGAGAGTGGCTCACTCATGCTTTCCCGAATTTCTGAAGATTTCACCGTGACGGTACGAGGTAATCCTGATAGTAGGTGTAATCCTCTCACCTCCATCGAAGTCTCTTCTTTGATCGGATAAGCTGAACCAATTTTGATTTTTATTTCTTCTGAAGTCCTTTCCCCAACAACGAGGTTATGTACAGTCTTCATGTATTTCATGATTGCTTCGCTGAGCTCGTCACCTGCAACCCTCACAGACTCGCTCAACACAATCCCTTGTAAACTCATCACCGCAACTTCGGTAGTACCACCACCAATGTCAATGATCATGTTGCCAGTAGCTTCAGTTACAGGTAATCCTGCTCCGATCGCAGCGGCGATTGGCTCGTCAATTGGGTAAACTTCACTTGCACCAGCGCGACGGGCTGCATCCATAACGGCTCGCCATTCCACGCCTGTTACCCCACTTGGGATACCGATCGCGATACGCGGATTAAAAACACCTTTTTTAACTTTCTGGATGAACGAACGCAACATCAACTCTGCCGAGTCAAAGTCAGCAATCACTCCATCCTTAAGAGGACGCACTGCGATGATGTCACCAGGAGTGCGTCCGATCATTTTATTAGCTTCATTTCCGACCGCATAGGCGGTCTTATCACGTTGATCGATCGCGACAACTGATGGCTCTTGCAGCACAATACCTTCGCCAGACACATAAATAAGTGTGTTGGCAGTACCGAGGTCAATGCCGATGTCTTTCGTAAAATGGCGGAATAAACCCACAGCAAAACTCTTCCAGAGGTCAAACTAGCTACATCACTCATACACTTTATTACGATTGTTGTCACTTAGTCTAGTCATCTTGACTATTCCGAAAGTCTTGTATTTATAAATAAAAGTGAAAAGCATTGCGAAGCAATGCTTTTCACTTTTATTTATAGAGATCGCTTTGTTATTATGATGGGTAAGTAGCTGCGCACGATTAAATATAAACCTCCACAATCTGCAACGCCTGCGTAGATTTTGGCTCTGGTTTTTAATTTTGCCGAGGTACTCAGCAAGTAAAACTTTGTAACAAACTAACGATTATTCAATGAGTGATTGGCTCGAACATACCGTCCAAACTGAAGTAGCTATTCCCGTAGAATATGCATGGTCGTTATGGTCAGATTTACAGGCTATGCCCCGTTGGATGAAGTGGATTGATTCTGTGGTAGTCACGGACGATCCTGAAATATCAGCATGGAGACTTGGCACAAACGGTTTAACTTTTACTTGGAAGTCACGAATTCTCAAACAAATTCCCAATCAAATTATTCAGTGGGAATCGATTGGTGGTTTGCCAAATCGTGGAGCTGTGAGGTTTTATGGTCGTCCAAATAACATGACAATTGTTAAGTTAAGCATTGCTTATGCGATTCCCGCGATCGGACAAATTATGGATAATTTATTTTTGGGGCAAGTTGTTGAGTCCACTTTGCAGGCTGATTTAGACAGATTCAGAATTTATGCACAAGAAGATTTTGCGAAAACCAGTTAAAGAAGAAAGAGCGCATTGCGCTCTTTCTTCTTTAAAGGAACTCCAAGAAGAAATGATCCATATCAATTCCAATAATATGG